>CAILKS010000070.1 GCA_903834855.1 uncultured bacterium
AGCTAATGGAAATTCTGGAGCAAGTGGATTAAATACAAATGTTACTGGAGGATTGGCAGCTGGTGTTGCGTGTGTTAATACCTCTCAATGTGCTTCTGGTCTTACTTGTGTGGGAGGGAATGCTTCGAATAGGGTTTGTACTGCTGCATCCGGAGGTACAGCATCATCAATTCAAACATGTATTAATAATGGTAGTGATCGTGTTGTTTGTGAATGTGAAGCAAGGGGTGGGGCTTGGAACTTAACTGATAATAGATGTTTTGTGAGCGGGGGAGGTAATGGTAGCTCCAATAATTCTGCAGCCACGTTTGTGGATTGTAGTAGTAATTCTCATATAGGTAAAGATTGTAAATTTATTAATAATGTTGGTGTTGAGGATAAAGGTACTTGTCAGTGGCAAAATAGACCAGATTTGGGTGTTGGAGTTAAAGAAATAACTTGTCGAGTTAAAATTTAATTTTTAAAAGTCTATTTTTTGTAAATACAAAGAGTGGCAGCAAAGCTGCCACTCTTTGTATTGTATTTACTTTTGACTTTATGGACTTTCAACTTTATGGACTCTATCCACTAGTAACTAGTAACTATTAACTATAAACTGTACCCATGTTCCTAACTCCTACCCAACTCGTTCGTGATTTATATTTAAAACCTGGAAGTAAGGTTTGTGATATTGGTTGTGGCACTGGTGCCTATACTGTAGCTCTTTCTCGTGAAGTTGGTGAAATTGGCCAAGTCTATGCATTAGATATTCATCGTGAAGCTCTGCATACATTAGCTAGTACATTGGAGAGACAAAATATAATGAATGTTGATGTTATTTGGGCAAACATAGAAAAAACTACACCAATAGATAAATATAGTCTAGATGCAGTAGTTATGTCTAATGTGTTATTTCAATTAGAAGATATTGGAGCAGCACTTCAAAATGTAGCGTCTCTTCTTAAACCAGAAGGGCAGTTACTTATAGTTGACTGGTCTAGTTCCCATAAAGGAATTGGTCCACATCAAGATCATGTTGTTACAGAGGCAAAAGCTGAAGAATTAATTTCCAAAAATGGATTTAGAATGTTGAAACGTCTACATGCAGGAGATTATCATTATGCGTTTATAGCGTTAAGCGTGTAAACGCTTAACAAGTCGAAAGTTGAAAGTCCATAAAGTCCAAAAGAGTCCGTAAAGTTGAAAGTTCATAAAGTCTATAAAGTAAATACAGGGTGGCCACGAAGTGGCCACCCTGTATTGTACCCACTTTCTACTTTATGGACTTTTGACTTTATGAACTAAACATCTATATTGCTTACAAATTTATGGATTAATCTTGTCCACTAGCAACTACAACCTAAAACCTATAAACTGTCTATTATATGTTAAGAAAAATTCTAATTGGTTCTAGTATTTTTGCAGCTTTATTAGCTATCCTTATTTTCTCTGGACGTCTACCAATTGGATCATCTTCCGCAAAGGCTCCTGTAGGAGATGTAACAATGTGGGGAGTTTTTCCAGATTCGGAGATGTCTAATGTCATTCAACCTTTTAATGCGCAGGCAAAAACATATCGTATAAATTATATATATATTAATCCAGCCGATTTTGAACATAAATTAGTTGAGGCTTTGGCTTCGGGTGTAGGACCTGATGTAATTTTGGCACCATATCAAATTATTCTTTCACAACAAACAAGAATTGCTACTTACCCAGCAACATCTTTTACAGAAACGACTTATAAAAATACATATGTGAATGGAGCCTCAATATTTTGGACACCATTTGGGTCTCTTGCCCTTCCTGTTGCAATAGAACCAACAGTATTATTCTTTAATAGAACATTATTATCTAAGCATGGCATACTCGCACCACCTTCATTTTGGGATGAACTGACAAATATGGTTCCCAATTTGACGATAGGAGATGGAAATGGAAATTTCTTAGAAAGTGGTATCGCTTTAGGTACTGCTAATGTTCCATATATGAAAGATATAATCATGGCAATGGTCACACAACTCGGTCAATTACCAGTGCTGGCTAATTATAATTCTGATGGCTCTTTTTCTTATAATTTCTTGGCTAATACTCCCACTACAGAAACTTCCCAAGTACAACCTCTCTCAACAGCGATGAGATTTATCACAGAGTTTTCTGATCCAATGAAAACTACTTATACATGGAATCAATTTACTGGAAATGCATCTGATGCTTTTGTAGCGGAAAAGTTAGCTATGTATATTGGTTATGCTGGAGAGCTTTCAGTTCTTCGTTCTCAAAATCCAAAAATGAATATAGACATGACTTATTTACCTCAGGCACGCGGATATAAAACTTCTTCAACTGGCATGAGACTTTATGGAATTGCTACAATGCGTCAGGCTAAGAATCTAAATGGTGCATATGCAGTGGAATATGCTTTTTCTGGGGCAGATTGGTCACCACAATTGGCTAATATCGTCGGAGCATATCCTGCACTTGTTAGTTATTTGAAAACTCCTGGATTAAATGAAGTATTAAAGAACAGTTTATTAATTTCTCATGGTTGGTATGACATAAATAATCAATCATCAAGTGATTTTATGACATTAATGTTTAATAGTCTTCTAAGTGGTAGACAAGGAATAAATGATGCTGTTTCAGACTTTGTCTCACGTATGGTAGACATGTATACTCATAGATAATATGAAATTAAAAACTATTTCTCGAATATTTGTTGCAACTTACTTACTTTCAATATTTCTTACTGGTGTAATTACACCAATTTCAGCTTTCGCACTTGATTTTAGTAAACCGTTAGCAGGGGACACAAGATGTGGTGGCACAACCGCTTGTTCCATAACTGCGATTTTTACAGAATTAAAAGATGTATTTATTATGGCTATTGTAGTTATTGCCTTTTTTGCACTCGTTGCCCTTATTTGGACTGGAGTTAAGGGATTAACTGCGGAAGATCAGCCAGCAATATTACAGGCAACAAGAAAACAAGCCGGAGTTATTATTTCCAGTGTACTTATTGCTATATTTTTAATTGGAGGACTCGCAATGGCTTTCTTTAAAGCTTTTGTAAAGCCAGAGTATTATAATTTTTTCGGCAATTTTTTCTCTAAAATAGAAGATACTCCAATTTTAGGAACATTACATGCTAATGCTCAAGTGGTAGCACAGACACCAAGTAGTTTGAACCCTCTTGTTGTAGAAAGTGTTTATGATGTAGCAATACTTCTTTTCCAATTAGCAATGAGATGGATAATGATACCAGTTCTTATTGGTTCTTGGGTTTGGGCAGGATTTTTATTCATACAAGCACAAGGAAACCCAGATAGAATAAATTACGCTCGTCAGAGATTATGGTATTCATTTATTTGGACAATAGTTTTAATGTTTGCTCTTGGAGTCGCTTTTGCTTTTCGTGATACTTTTAATCAAATATTTACATAATTATGAAAATACGAACACTTGCCACACTATCTTTACTCATAGTCCCAAATTTTTTATATGCAACAACTGGGCCACTTGGATCACTTGTTGATTTAGCAAACACATTAGCAGGTGGTGTTGTCACATCTTTAGGATATTTAATGTTCACACTTGCAGTTGTGGCTTTTTTTTGGGGAATAGTTCAATTTATTTGGGCAGCGAGAGGTGGGGACGCTGGTAAGGGTGTAGAAAATGGTAAGCAATTTATGTTATGGGGGATAATTGCATTATTTGTGATGTTTTCTGTTTGGGGAATAGTTAAATTTGCTCAAGGTGTATTTAATATACAAGGACAAACAAGTATTACAATACCAAACATTCAATTATTAGGATCTACACCAAGTGCATCTTCAGGTGCTAATGGGTTAAATGGTGGAGGGGCGTCTGGTGCGTCCGGCAATAACGGTTCCTCTGCTTCAACAACAGATTGTCCAAATGGTCCGATGTCGGCATGCACAACTAAAGATGCCACAGGGGCAACTGTAAGTGGATTTTGTGATAATACATCTAAATGTGTTCCATCCAGAACATCTGGACCAGTATCTGGAGCACCTTGTACCATGGTTGTGTGTACTACCACCTGTTCTAATGTTATAGGTAAATACAATACAGCTGGTCAATGTGTTCCTGATGGTAATGTTTTATCATCATCTTTATCTTTTAATCAACCTTGTGAACCAGAAGCTGTGAGTCTTAACGCAAGCGGTCAAGGACAAAATATACCTTTATGTGGTGCGGGTTTATCTTGTCCATATGATGATATAGTTTGTAAAATTAGCGATGGTCTTACATGTCAAAATGATACTGATTGTAGTGTCTTTCATTCTAAATGTTTAGCTGGTAGAAGTGGGGTAAAAATCTGCACAAAAGTAAATTAATTGGTTTCAAGGTTTAATTTGTTATGTTTAGAATTGTGTCATACCAATGAAAATTGGTATCTAGTGTCTAAACATATATAACAACTGGATACCCGCCTTCGCGAGTATGACACAATACCGAAAGATGTTAATTATGAATGGTATTACTACCTACTACCTACTGCTTGCTATTTGCTACCCCCAAAACGGGGATAGCCTCCTTTTATCTCTTGTGCTTCAAATATAGGGGTGTATACTTAAGATACTTACTATTTATAAAATATTATGAAAAAAGCATTATTATCATTTTCAATCATAGTTACCAGTTTAATGTTTACAAGTGCTCAGCTCAATGTTAACGTCGGAGGAACAATAGGTGGAACACCAGTACAAGTTAGTACAGGAGGAGGAAACGGAGGTTCAATTATTATTGGTCAAAATGCTACAGCTAACACAGCTGTAGGAGGAAGTTTGATTAATTTAATTGCATTAGTACAAAACATTGTAGCTAGACTTGTACCATTAGGTATCGGTATGGCAGTTGTAGCATTATTCTTCGGTATAATCATGTTCCTTATAAAAGGACGCGATGATCAAAAGGAGCGTGATAATTGGTTGAAGTGGATGATGTATTCTGTTCTTGGACTTTTCGTTATGGTGGCTATTTGGGGTCTTGTAGGATTCCTAGCATCAGTTCTAGGAGTGGGAGTAGGAGGGTCAGCACCTACACCATCAATTCCTTACGCACAATAATTAAGGAATTAATTCTAAAAACAAAATCACCCTTATGGGTGATTTTGTTTTGTGTTGCATCTATTAGACCTTAGAAATTAGGTGAATTAGAAATTATTTGTATTTTCTACTGTCTAATGTCTGTTGTCTAATGTCTATCTCTGTTATACTATTTACTATATGAATGGAGCCGTTCTAGCAACAGATACAATTTTACAAAAAGCGATTACTTATTTTTTGCAGCCTTTATATCAAATTGCTGTTGTTGTCGCATTTTTATATTTTCTCTTTGGTGTTGCCTTTCTAATGTTTCAAATGAATAATCCAGAAAGAAGGGAACAAGCACGTAGACATCTTTTATATGGAGTAATTGGACTTTTTATAATTTTGTCAGTGGGAGCGATTATTAAGTTTATTAATTCCATAGTCGGTGGTGGCCTGGTCTACTAGTCGGACTTCCATACTTGGTGAATTTCTTTGTTGTCTTCGTGTGCTCGTGCGTCAATGTACTACTTGTACATCTCCGCACTCGCACACTCGACGCCTCGAACTTCAATCAAATCTGAAAGTCCTTATTGTTGCTTAATGCTCGTCGTTTGTCATGTTCTCTTTTTTTTATGGTAAAATACTAAACATGTCAGAAACAAACAATAAAAATGAAGGAAGAATGGAGGCAATAGTTTCACTTTGTAAACGTCGCGGTTTTATTTTCCCAGGGTCCGAAATATATGGAGGATTAGCCGGAACCTATGATTATGGGCCACTTGGTGTTGCTTTAAAGAAAAACATACAAGCAAGTTGGTATAAAAAGTTTGTTGAAGATCGTGATGACATATTTCCAATTGATGCTGCTATTTTAATGAATCCAAAAGCCTGGGAGGCAAGTGGTCACGTTTCAGGATTTTCTGACCCGCTTGTAGAATGTGTAAAATGTCACAATCGTTTTCGTGCTGATCATATAGAAATTATAGACGGAGTACAGCATTGCCCGAATGACAATGGTATTCTTGGTGCATCTCGTCAATTTAATATGATGTTTAAGACTCAAATCGGAGCAACAGAAGATCCAACATCTATTACATATCTTCGTCCTGAAACTGCTGGTGGTATGTTTGTAAACTTTAAAAATGTAATAGATAGTCTTCACCCCAAACTTCCTTTTGGTTTAGCTCAGACAGGAAAAGCTTTTCGTAATGAAATAGCCCCAAGAGACTTTGTTTTTCGCATGCGAGAATTTGAGCAAATGGAAATAGAATATTTTTGCCATGAATCAAAATGGGAAGAAGTATTTGAAAGTTTGCGTACCGATTTTAATTCTTGGTTAATTTCCCTTGGTCTTTCAAAAGAATTAATCCACGAAGTAGAGATAGGGGAAAAAGATAGAGCTTTTTATAGTAAAAGAACTATAGATTTTGAGTTTGATTTTCCAATTGGTCAGAAAGAATTAGCTGGACTTGCATATAGAACTGATTATGACCTTACACAACATAGTGAATTCAGTAAAACCGACCTTTCATATTTTGATGAAGAAAGTAAAGAGAGATTTATTCCACATTGTATTGAGCCATCAATTGGAGTAGAAAGAGCTTTCTTGGCAGTACTTAGTAGTGCTTATAAAGAAGAGGTTGTTGGTGAGGAAACTCGTACAGTGCTTTCATTTGTTCCAAGTATTGCTCCGATTCAAATTGCAGTATTGCCACTTTCTAAAAAAGAAGAGTTAAGTATTCCTGCTAAAGAAATTGTGAAAACTTTAAAGAAAATAGCCAGAGTTCAATATGACGAAACACAATCAATCGGTAAAAGATATCGCAGACAGGACGAAATTGGCACACCATATTGCGTAACTGTGGATTTCGATACTTTGACCGACAAAGCGGTAACTGTGCGTGATAGAGACACAATGCTACAAGAGAGGGTTAAAATAGTTGATTTAGATAATTATTTACTAGAAAAGTTAAGTTAGAAATATTGGAGTTTAGTCGAAAAGTCCATAAAGTTGAAAGTCCATAAAGTAGATTCAGTCTTAATTACTTTTAACTTTATGGACTTTATAAACTTTTGACTGAATATCTATATTACTTACAAAAATATATTTATCATCCAATTTCTTGCTTTTTATCGAAAAATACGCTAATATAATGCGACTATGTCAAAAGCTCAAGACCGTCTTATTATATTAAAGAACAAGGAAACAGGGGAAGTCTATTGGACTGCCAAGAATAAAAAGCTTGTTACTCGTAAAATTGAACTCAAAAAGTATTCAAAGAAACTTCGTAAACATGTCATGTTTAAGGAAAGTAAGAAATAATAAAAATAAAATCTGCACAATCATGTGCAGATTTTATTTTTATTATCAACAGTATTATATTTGAACCCAGTATATAATAT
>CAILKS010000071.1 GCA_903834855.1 uncultured bacterium
TCATTATCATTATGCGGAAAAGATAAAATTGTCGGGTATATTTTTATATTCTTCTTTTTTGCAGCAGAAATAAGCCCGACCCAAGGTTCCTCTTTTATTTTTAAGACATCCTTAATTGTGCCGTCTGTTTGTAATTCAAAAGCAAAAGGACTTATTTGAGTAACTTTTTCTAAGTTTGCCATTGTGCTACTTGCTCCAGCTGTCTTTTGCCAATAAGGAATCCAAACAGCCTTATCAAAAGGAAGGGTCGCAGAAAAAACACTCGCATAAGTGGAAGACAAGAAAAAAACCATTATTAATATCTTCTTCATATATATAATTATACCATTCTAGACCTCAATTTCTTTCAAAAGATAAGCTATTTATTAGCAGGTAGCTCACCTGTAAAGAATATTGCATTTGGATCACTTGAATTTGTGTAGATTAATGACAAAATTATAACTACCAAAAAGAATATCAAGAAAGCAAAGTAAAAGTACTTTTTATTCTTTTTAAAAAGAAAAATAAAAAGTGAGGAAATAAATGTTATAACAAAAGTATATATTGTTACTAATAAATCTATTGGGGCTGGACGATTTGTCATAAATTCAAAAAAGTTTTTACATTGATGTAAAGCATCCTTTTTTGCTTCTTGAAAAGTACCACAGAGCGGAGAATTTTTTGTTATTCTCTCATCATAACTATTAATATGTGTAATTTGTTTATACTCTAAAAATGAAACAAATAAACAAATTAAGAATAATATAAATGGAATGAGAAATATCTTCTTTAAGATGTCTTTCATAATTATTTTCCTACACTAATTTTTAATTCCTTTAATGTTTTCTCAGAAGCTGGAGACGGTGCTTGCATTAACAAATCTTTTCCTTCACCGGTCTTTGGAAATGCAATTACTTCACGAATATTTGGTTCATTAAGTAAAAGCATAAGTAATCTGTCTAATCCCCACGCAATACCACCGTGTGGTGGAGTTCCTGATGCTAGAGCGCGCAGCATGTGGCCAAAATTTGTTTCAATACGAGCATCGTCATAACCCATAATTTCAAATGATATTTTTAGTTCATTTGCTTTATGAAGTCTAATACCTCCTCCCCCAATTTCATTACCATTCATAGCAATGTCATATTGAGTTGAAAGAATATCGCCAATATTTTTCTTTGCCAAGAAATCTTCTCTATAAGCATCTTGTATCCCTGTGAAAGGATTATGAGTAAATGTCCACTCACCCGTTCCGTCCACATTATCAGTTCCAGTTTTTTCAAATGCTGGAAAATCTATTACCCAACAAAAAGCCAAAAGATTTGGATCATTTTTATCTTCTCTTATATCTGGTTTATCATTTCCATATTTTTCCATAGCCTCTTTGTAAGTGAAAACTGGGAATGGAATTTGTTGAATTTTTTTCTCTGGGAATAAATCAGTTACAAGTTTAATTAATACATCTTCATTTATTTTCATGACGTCACCTCTCTCAACAAAACTCATTTCCATGTCAAACTGTGTAAATTCTGGTTGGCGATCACCACGGGTATCTTCATCACGCATACATTTTGCTATTTGGAAGTATCTTTCAAATCCACCAGCCATGAGCAACTGTTTGTATTGTTGTGGCGATTGTGGAAGTGCATAAAAACTTCCAGGATAAATACGAGATGGTACAAGATAACTACGTGATCCTTCTGGGGTTGGATTTGTAAGTAACGGAGTATCAACTTCTATAAAACCTTGTTCATTAAAATAATTACGAACATAGTTTATAACTTGGTGACGCATTCTAATATTTCTTTGTATTCTTGGGCGACGCTGATCAAGATATTTTTTCTCAAGTCTTACTTCTTCACCAATTTCACGCCCGTCACTTGAAATATCAAAAGCTGGAGTTTCAGCCTCATTTAAGATTTCAATTGATAAAACTTCAAGCTCTACGTCACCATTTATAACATCTGCTTTTATGTTCTTTTCCGGGCGTTTATTAACTTTCGCCGTAACGGCCAAAACCCACTCAGGACGCACTTTTTCTGCAATTCCGAGTGCTTCTACATGATTTGGCAATACTACCGCCTGAACCTTTCCTGTGACATCACGTAGGTCTAAAAAGACCATTTTCCCCTGGTCACGACGCACATCTACCCAACCTTTAACAGTAACCTCTTCTCCCACGTGCACAGAAATGTCTTTGATATATGTTCTTGACATAAAAATAGCCGTAAACAAATAGACATACGAAATTCTATTTGTGTACGGACGATTACGGGAACCGTGGTGCCACCATACATTGCTACTTATTGTAGCCACTCGATTATTAAAATATAAAGCTCCGAAGTTGTTAATTTCATCAATGCCTTAATATTTATACTAGCACAAAGAAGCTGGGGAAGACAAGAATGCTGGGATAATTTTCAATTATCAATTTCCAATTTTCAAAAAGATACGAAGGGGGAAATCCCAGCTAATTTTTAATTTCTAGTTTTTAATTTTTAATGGAAATACAGACACTGGATTCCCGCCTGCGCGGGAATGACAAAATGCATGTGTTTCGTACTCCTTACTCCATTCTCCTTACTTCTTATATCTTATTCCAATCCAACTTGAGAGCGAACTTTTTGCATTGTTAATTCGGCGCGAGATTTTGCTTTTTCACCACCTTCTTTTAAGATTGATAAAATCTTTTCTGGGTTAGCCATTAAATCATCGTAAATTTCTTTTTTGCCTTCTCTCCATTTTAGAATGGTTGCAAATAATTCTTCTTTTGCTTCTTTATATCCATAGCCACCATTTTCAAACTTGGTTCGTAATTCTTTATCTTCATCTGCTGTTAAGAAAAGTTTATGAATATTGTAAATATTATTTTCGTCCGGATTCTTTTTTTCTTCTGGTGCTTTACTATCTGTAACAATACTCATAACACGTTTTTTTAAATCTTCTTCCGTTGAAAAAAGTTCTATATGATTATTATTACTCTTACTCATTTTCTGTCCATCTACCCCAGGAACAATTCCAGTACTTTCAAGTATAAGGTCTTTCGGCTCTTTAAATTGTTCAACTTTATATGTTCTATTATAAAATCCTGCAATATCCCGAGCATATTCAATATGTTGTTTTTGATCTTTTCCAACTGGAACAATATCAGCACCATAAATTAGAATATCTGCCGCCATCAGAACCGGGTAATCAAATACACCAACATTTACTTCTTTATCTTTAGCCTCACTATCTTTGAATGCATGAGCACGCATCATATATGGCATAGTGACCAGATTATTAAAAATCCAAGTAAGTTCTGTAACTTCTGAGACATCTGACTGTTTAAATAAAATAGCTTTATTACTTATATTTAAACCACAAGCAATGTATGAAGCTGCTGCCTCTAATGTTTGTTGGCGTAATTCATCTCCATTTTTAACACTGGTAAGTGCGTGATAATCTGCAAGAAAAATATAATTTTCATAATCATCATTTTCTGTATTATTCGCTGCCATAATATTTTGCCTCATCGCACCGAAATAATTACCAAAATGAAGCTTCCCTGTTGGCTTAATTCCCGAAACTAAAATTTTCTTTGACATACTCCATAGTATAGCAAAGAAATAATTTTTTTCATTCGAAAACAAAAACCTGCCAGAAAGGCAGGTCTTTTTAAGGGTTCACATCTAAAATAGTAAGGATACCTAAACCTTAGTGTGTTGTGGTGGGGTCAGACAATCAATAAGAATTAACGTCCGCAATGATTGTTCTAACGCATTTTCTCGGATTGATTCAAGTTCTTTCTTGAAATATTTTGTCCACCCATTCAAATCCTTTTTCTTTTTTCGGTACTCATCTTGATACTCTTTGGCTACATGTGTCTCAACATTTACATCGAGATCAATCTGAGTAATAGAGCCAATATTACCCTGAGGATGATAGTCACTGGATAATCCCCAAATATTAATGGGTTTACCAAAACCAGTACGTGGCTTGGAAGATATAACGATACGAAGACCTTCGCCTCCGAATCTAGCATGAACTTTTTCAATGAGTGCATGCACCGTCAATAGAGGTAAATCAATTGACATAAGAGCCAGAAGGCAAGCTTTAAGCTCTAACCCCTCTTCTTTTTCAAGAAGACTCTTGGTTAAAAAAGCTCCTGAAAGTTTCGGTTTCGATCCATTTCCAGGCATTTCTTGAATATTAGTATACAGGCGAATTTCCATGGTATTTTCCCTAAAAGTTGATTAAAACAAGAACTACATTCGTTAAAACTAACATAAAATTAATAAAAATACTACAAGAAATAAGCAGCCACAAAATGGCCATTTTTTCTTTTTCTGGTATTTGTATAATCTAAAATCTAATGTCTAAAGTCTACTGTCTGTCTTAAAGTCCCTCGTTTTGAAGCCCTTCAATAAACTCCATCGCCTTCCTCGATAATTTCTTTGGCATATTTATATGAAGCTTCACAAGAACATCACCTCTACGACTTTTTTCATGAAGATGTGGCACACCACGCGCTCTCACACGTAAAACTTCTCCAGTTGCGGCGCCTGCTGGAATATCAATTTCAATTTTGCCATCTAATCCATCAATTATATGCTTCACACCAAGTAATGCATCTGTTAATTTAATTTCGTGGACAATAGACAAATCATTTCCTTCTCTTTTCCATACTTTGTGTGGAGTAACATTTATTTTTACATAAAGATCCCCAGTTGTACCACCGGCTACTGCCTCGCCCATTTGTGTCATACGTATCATTTCACCATTTGAGATTCCAGCTGGAATAGCAATATTTACTTCTTCACGACTATTTACAACACCATGACCCTTACAATCGTGACATTTTTCTTCAGGAACCTTTCCTGTACCACGACAGATATCACAGGTACGAACTGACTGGAAATTTCCCATGAAAGTTTTCTTTACTTCATGAAGTTTTCCTTGGCCATTACAAGTAGTACAAGATTTTAATTTTGTACCAACTTTAGCACCGGATCCAGAACAAGTTTTACAAGTACTTACTTTTGAAAGTAAAACATTTCTTTCTGTTCCAAAAATAGCTTCTGTAAAAGGTACATCAATTTCAAGAGAAATATCTCGGCCTCTTTTTTGGCGAGATCCACCATGTGTTCCACCACTAAACATATCTCCAAAAATATCTCCGAGATCGCCAAAATCAAATTGCATATCCCCGAAATCTGATTGATTGAATCCGCCGAAACCTCCAAATCCTCCTGCTCCACCCATGGGACCTTGACCATTAAAGGTTTGACCATAAGTATCGTATTCTTTACGTTTCTTTTCATCAGACAATGTCTGATACGCTTCATTTACTTCTTTGAACTTTGCTTCATCTCCTCCTTTTTTGTCAGGATGATATTTTGCGGCAAGTTTATAGAACGCCTTTTTTATATCGTCTTTTGAAGCACTTTTATCAATTCCAAGGACATTGTAATAATCTTTTGTGGCCATAATTTATAAAAGCTATTCTAGCATAAATTATGCATTTCCAGGTGTCTCAGTATTTGGTTCAGTTTTATCAGTCTCTGGTTTAACCTCTTCTGCTGTTGGCTCGGAAGTTGGTGCAGTTGTATCTGTAGCTGACTTCATCGCTTCACCAATTTTCATCATTTTATCAGACAATGATTCTGTTGCTTTTTTAATCACATCCATATCTTCACCAGCTCTTACTTTCTTAGTTTCTTCAACGGCATCTGTCACTTCTTTTTTAATATCCTCAGAGATTTTATCTCCAGCATCTTTAACAGCTTTCTCAGCAGTATGTACCATTGCATCAGCTAAGTTTTTAGCTTCAACTAATTCCATCTTTTTCTTATCTTCATCAGCATGGGCTTCGGCATCCTGTTGCATTCTCTTAATATCATCATCAGATAGGCCAGATGAAGCTTCAATACGAATAGTTTGTACTTTACCTGAAGTTTTGTCTTTTGCAGTTACGTTTAGAACACCATTAGCATCAACATCAAAAGTAACTTCAACTTGTGGCATACCACGAGGAGCTGGCGGAATACCATCTAGAATAAATCTACCGAGTGATTTGTTATCAGCCGCAAGTGAACGCTCCCCTTGAGTAATGTGAATATCAACAGATGTTTGATTATCAGCTGCGGTTGAGAAAACTTGTGACTTTGAAGTTGGAATAGTCATATTCTTTTCTACAAGTTTTGTAGCAACTCCTCCCATTGTTTCTATACCAAGAGAAAGTGGAATCACATCAAGCAATAGCACATCTTTTACATCTCCCTGAAGAACTCCAGCCTGTACAGCCGCACCAAGTGCCACAACTTCATCTGGGTTTATTGAGCGATTCGGTTCTTTTCCAAATAATGCTTTTACTGCTTCAACTATTGCTGGCATACGAGTCTGACCTCCAACCATAATAATTTCATTTATTTCTTCTTTTTTAAATGGAGAAGCATCAAGTGCTCGTTTTGTAATTTCAATTGATCTATCAATAAATTCTTTTGAAATTTCTTCAAGCTTTGCACGGCTAACTTTCATAAGTAAATGCTTTGGGCCATCTACACCGGAGGTGATAAATGGAATATTTATTTCTGTTTCCATTTGAGTAGAAAGCTCGTGCTTTGCTTTTTCTGCCGCCTCATCTAGTCGCTGAAGAGCAAGGGCATCTTTTGAAACATCAATTCCTTGGTCTTTTTTAAATTCTGCAGCAATATATTCTACGAATTTCTGATCAATATCACGTCCTCCTAAATGTGAGTCACCGTCGACTGACTTTACTTCGACAACACCATCTCCTACTTCTAGAATTGAAATATCAAATGTTCCCCCTCCAAAGTCATACACTGCAATCTTTTCATTTTTCTGTGAATTAAATCCATAGGCAAGAGCAGCAGCTGTTGGTTCTGGAATAATACGTTTTACATCTAGTCCAGCAATTTTACCTGCAGCGATAGTTGCCTGACGTTGAGTATCATTAAAATATGCGGGTACTGTGATGACTGCTTCTGTAATTACTTCGCCTGTTTTTGCTTCAACATCTGCTTTTATTTTTTGTAAAATCATTGCAGAAATTTCTTCTGGACGAACATCTTTTCCACCAAGAGAAATTAAAACACCATCATTGTCACCTGCCTTTATCTTGTATGGAACACGAGGAAGGTCTCCTTGTACCTCTTTATCAGAGAAAGAGTGTCCCATGAAGCGTTTTACGCCATATACGGTGTTTTCTGGGTTAGTCACAGCCTGACGTTTAGCAATTTGTCCTACTGCACGCTCACCATTTTTATTCACAGAAACAACAGAGGGAGTCGTACGATTTCCTTCTAAGTTTTCAATTATTTTTGGCTGTCCAGCTTCAATGATTGCGACAGCGCAGTTTGTTGTTCCAAGATCGATTCCAATTATTTTTGACATAAGTTTTAAATAGTTAGTGGTTAATAGTTACTAGTTTGTAGTTAAATTCAAATTCTTTAATTCTCATTCTTAACTTTTTTCAAAGTGTCCAGTCTTAACTCTTGCGGGGCGCAAAACAATTTCATTCATACGGTATCCGGACTGGAGAACAAATATAATTTTATCATTTTCAGATTCATTTTCAACATTTACCATTTCCATACTTTCGTGAAGATTTGGGTCAAATGTGTCTCCGACTTTTCCGAACTGTACTACTCCTTCATTTTCTAATACTGTGCGAAGTTGTCCGAAAATATATTCGATACCGACTCGCCAGTTTTGATCTACTTTCTCCCAAGCCTCTACATTTCCCTTTGCCATATCATATGAATCTAAAACTGGAAGTAATTCTTCAATAAATCTTTTTGTTGCAAACTTTCTATCTGATAAACGATTTGCTTCAACCTCTTTTTTAAAGTTAGCGTAGTCAGCTCTAGTTCTCTGAGAAAGGTCTAAATATTCCTGCTTCTCCCCTTCTAATTTTTTAATTTTCTCCCGAAGTTTTTTAATTGTAGTGCGAGCATCTACCTCTCCTTCTTCATTTACATCTTCAAAAGACACGTCGTCTGTGCCTGTATCATCTAAGATAGTATCTACTACCACATCTTCAGTTGTGTTTTCTTTTTCATTATTCATATGTTTTCTATATACACAAAGTCTTTATTAAACAAATTCTTTAAGCAATCTTTCTTTCGAGTCTGTCGTATCTTTCGTTCACTCATTATAGCATCTTTTTCGCACTTTACCTTTATAAATTATTTTTGAAAATAAGTCAAATAAAAATAAAAAACAACCCCTTTCAGGGTTGTTTTTTGAAATATTAACGCTTTGACCAAGTTGGTGCCTTACGAGCTTTCTTCAAACCGAATTTCTTTCTTTCAACTTGACGTGAGTCACGCTTTAGGAATCCAAGTTTCTTTAAAGTATTTTTAACTTGCTCATCTCTTTCTACTAGTGTACGTGAAAGTCCATGGCGAACAGCCTCAGCTTGGGCGTGAATGCCTCCACCTTGTACATGAACTGTAACTGTGAACTTTTCCTTCACTTCCCCTTTTGAAATAGCTTCCTCAGCAATTGTTTGAAGTTCTTCTGTTACGAAATATTCATTAATAGCTTTATCATTTATAAGAAAAGAAGTCTTTGTAGCAGGAGTAATACGAACGCGAGCTGTTGCAGTCTTACGGCGTCCTACGGCTTCTATATAACGATTTTTTGTTTCTGTTGACATATTTTAAATTAGTTTTAAGTTTCCAGTTTCTGGTTTCAAGTAAATACTACTCCTCTACTACGAGATTCTTTATACGAATATCCTGAAGTCTATTCTTTGGTAACATTCCCATTACGGCGTGCTTTAAAAGTTCAGCATAGCCTTTCTTTTCTGCAACATATTTAATAGGCATTTCTGTAAGTCCACCTGGGAATCCAGAGTATGACTTGTGTGTACTACTTGTCATCTTGTTTCCTGTAACTTTTAATTGTGAAGCGTTGATGATTTTTACATTTACATCAGCTACACGATTTTTAACAAAGTGAATACTGTCCTTTGCATTAAGAAGTGCGGCAGCTTCACTAGCTACGCGTCCAAGTGCTCGTCCTTTTGCATCAATTGTGTGAATAGTTGTTGTCATATTTATTATACAAATTCTATGATAGCTTTTTCAGCACCATCAGAAACTCTGTTTGATAGTTTAATAATACGAGTATAACCACCAGCAACTTCTTTATACTTTGGGGCATATTCTCCGAACAATTTTGTTGTTTCATCAGCTTGATTAATCAAACGTGCAGAAACTAAACGACGACGTGCTACAGTATCAGTTTTAGCTAGAGTTACAAGTCTTTCAACGAAAGGACGTATTTCTTTTGCACGTGCAAGAGTGGTCTCGATGCGACCGTGGCGAATAAGATTGATGAGGAGTGATTTAACAAACGCAACGCGCTGGTTCTTTTCTCTTCCGAATTTTCTGAATGACTTGTGATGCTTCATGGTTTTCTACTATAACACATTAACTTATTAAATTCTACGCTTTCAAAGATAAACCTAAATTAGCTAAGGCTTTCTTAATTTCTTCGATACCTTTTTCTCCTAGACCATCAGTTGCTAATAAATCTTCTTTTGATTTATTTGAAAGGCCTCCAGCTGTACGAATAGATGCTGAGACAAGAGCGTTTTCAGTACGAGTAGAAAGATTAAGATCTTCTATTTTTGTTTTAGCAACATCTGTAACATCTGTTGATTCTTCTTCTTTAACTACTGTTTTTACTTTTGTTTCACCTGATGATTGTGATTCAATGATTTGCTCACGGAAACCAACAACTGATTGAAGTTGAGTAATCATTGTATGAATAGAACTCTCAAGAGCTTCGTGTGGAGTAATAGTACCATCAGTTTCAATAGAAACACGAAGACGATTATGGTCTGTACGATCACCAACACGCATATTTTCTACTTCGTAACTTGCGCGACGAATTGGAGTAAATGAAACATCAAGTGCTATTGTTCCAATATCAGCCTTTTCTTTTTCTAAAACTTCACGTGGTACATATCCAAGACCTTTTTCAACAGTGATTTCGATTGCAACATCAACATCTTTAGCTGTAGATTCACAGATATACTGATCCTTGTTCATGATTTCAAGCTGTGAAGGAACATTTATATCTGAAGCAGAAACTGTCTTTATACCTTTAATGCGAAGTGTTGCCTTTTGAGCATCATCACCATGTAACTTAAAACGAGTCTTTTTAAGATTAAGAATTATTGCAATTACATCTTCTTTAATACCATCAATTGCTGAAAACTCATGTTTAACACCGTCAATAGAAAGTGAAGTAATAGCAGCACCAGGAATAGAAGAAAGTATGATACGACGAAGAGAGTTTCCTAATGTATGGCCATAACCTGGGTAAAGTCCATCAATTTCATAGACGCCAGATGTGGCATCTTCTTTAACGATTCTTGGCTTTGAAGGCAAAATAATAGAATGTGAAGACATAGGCAAAATAAGGTCTTATTGGTTATTAGTTAACACCACTTAGTAAATAAGTAAACAGTTTTAAACTCTTAATAAATAAAGTTTCTCTATTCTACCAAATAATTGCAAAAAGCGCAAGAGTAAAAATGTGAATACACATTTAGTTAAAAGTCTTTAAAGTCCATAAAGTTGAAAGTAAATCAGGCTCTGGATTCATGGGGAGCAACCCCAACGGGGTTACTCCCCGACTTTATGGACTTTATAAACTTTATGGACTTTTAACTATCTTGAATAATACTCAAACACCTTCTGTGTATCAAACATTGGTTCACCTTCTCTAACTTCTCCTTTAACAGTGGCTGTAAATGTTTTTGGATCAATAACAAATTCATGTGAAGGAGTAGCTGCAGTTAACTTTTCAGCTAGTCCTGTGAAGACTTTAGCTACCTTACTACCTTCGCGAATAGAGATAATATCTCCTATTTTAACTTTATGAGAAGCGATATTGATACGGCGGCCATTTACATGAATATGTCCATGAGAAACAAGCTGGCGAGCTAGTGCACGAGTATTTGCAAAGCCTACACGATAAACAACATTATCTAATCTTGATTCAAGTGTACGAAATAGCTTAAGTGATGGAGCAATTGCTCCTTCGCCAGTCTCACGACTGGACATTGCATCTTTAGCATATTTAGCAAACTGCTTTTCCATTAGACCATAAGTTATACGCATCTTTTGCTTAGCGCGAAGTTGTTCACCGTATTCAGATACGTTTGAACGATGCTTACGTTCACTATCTAGTTTACCTGGAGCATATGGACGCTTCTTAAAAGCACACTTTTCACGACCACATAGTGATTCTCCAAGACGACGACAAGTTTTACATGTTATTCTACTCATAAATTTAAATTAAACGTGACGAGGCTTACGAGGCTTTGGGCCATTGTGTGGCACCGGCGTCTTATCAATAATAGAAGTTATCTCAACACCAAATGTTGAGAACGCACGGATAGCAGACTCGCGTCCTGATCCTACACCCTTCACAATTACAGCAACTTCTTTAAGTCCTGCTTGCTGTGCTTTTTCACCAATTAACTCACCAATTTTACCAGCAGCAAAAGGAGTTCCTTTTTTTGCACCCTTGAAACCAAGAGCACCTGATGAAGACCAGGCAAGAATATTACCTGATTTATCTGAAAGAGAGATTCTTGTATTGTTATATGAAGACTCAACGTAAAGGACACCCTCTACGATCTTCTTCTTCATAACCTTAGCAAGTGATCGTGCCTTCAAAGCACTATCAACTCCTGAACTATTCTTTTTTACTATTCTTTTCTTTCCCATAATTTTTTTATATAATTAATTTAAATTTATCTTTAAATGCCTCATCTGCTTCGTTACTTTCTCCGTTTACTCCCTCGAAGTAGTTTTATCTACATCTTAGTCGCAATACTCGAAGCGCTTCGCATATGAAGTCATTTAAAAATAAATTATTTTATGTCTTCTCTGTCTTACGGCGTCCGCTACCCATAGTACGACGTACGTTTCCACGTACTGTACGACTATTAGTCTTTGTTCGCTGTCCACGAGCTGGTAAATGCTTTGTGTGACGAGTACCGCGGTATGCCTTGATATCCTTAAGACGCTTTATATTTTGCTGTACATCACGCTTTAAGTCTCCTTCTGTCTTGAAAAGTTCAATTTCACGACGGATAAGATTTTCTTGGTCAGCTGTTAGCTCTGTAGTCTTCATTCCCATATCTAATCCAAGCTTTTCAATAATTTGCTTAGCACGAGGACGTCCAACACCAAACACAGCCGTGAGGGCAATCTCGAGACGTTTGTTTTCTGGGAGGTTTATACCGGAGATACGCATAATAAATAGTTGTTAGTTTCTAGTTTTTAGTTTCTAGTTAAATACATTAGCCTTGAGCTTGTTTGTGCTTAGGTGTCTCACATATAACACGAAGTACGCCACCACGTTTTACCATTTGGCATTTAGCGCACATTTTTTTTACTGATGATCTTACTTTCATGTGAGAAATGTGGGTAGAATTATACTATATTATTAATAATTTTGCAAATTTAGAAGTCTATAAAGTTTATAAAGTCCATAAAGTTGAAAGTAAATACAAAATAATAAACAAGACTATGTGCAATTTGTACTGCGTTGTATCAACTTTATGAACTTTTAACTTTATGGACTTTCGACTAAATAAAAAGATTACAATCTTTTTATGATACGTCCTTTTCCTCCATATGGATCAACTTGAACCATAACCCTGTCACCTACTAGGACTTTTATTTTGTGTACACGCATTTTTCCACCGAGATAAGAAATTAATTCTTTTCCATTTGACAGCATCACCCTAAAAAGAGTGCTTGGCAATGTTTCGGTAATGCGTCCTTCAACTAAATCTATTTCTTCTTTGTCATCCATAAGTTATATAGGATTTGATTGTATCAGTAAGATGAGCGTGGGTCAACGCTAAATTATCTTTTAGGCAAAGATTCTAATAAGGAAACATGCTCTTTATTGGTTGGTATTGTTGAAAGCCAGATTGGGAAAAATGACATTTCGATTTGAGCTATTGAAGGAAGCGTCTGTATTATAGATGGTGCATCACTACGATTTTTTCCTAAGAATTTTAATTTAAGGTCTTCAGTGTCAGCAACTAAAACAACTCTTGGTTTTCCTTCAACCAATACATCTAAACTATTATCAGAATAAGGTATTGCATCTTTTTTAGTTGTAAAAACTAATTCATTTGCATAAGCCAATTTAACGGGTTGACCACTGTAATCACGCATAGTTTCTGTTGCTATCATACTGGCTAATTCACTTTCTTTTGCAAGCATTAAATATCCCGTTGCAGTAACCTCGTAAGTTGAAGTTAACCCAGACATAACCTCAGTTTCGTTATCAGAAAATGAAACTGATATTGTATTATACATAGGAACAGTTCCCTCCCTTGTTACCTTAGATAATTCTTCCTTTAAGCTTTTTTCTAACTCGACAGCAAGACCATCTTTAGCTCCATTTAAATCAGACTGTGAGACCAAAGACATGTTTCCACCAGCGCCACCTTTTATAACTCCAACTAAACGACCATAAAACCCTGTATACCTTGCTGAACCTTTAAATCCTGGAATAGTGAAATCACGAAGTTTTATATCTTTTGTTCCCGTGCCTATATTATATTCAGCCCCGTAACTATCTGCATATAAAGTAACATCTATACTACCTGGGGTGTCACCTTTTTTACCTGGAATAGTAACCGATTGATTTATGCGATAGATTTTCCCTCCACCTGATTCAAAGCGAGTATTTTTAATTAATTTTTGAGGATTTGAGTCAAAATTATTATAAACAGTAATAATACCAGAAGCTTTTGATTCTATTTTTTTAGTTTCAGATGGTGCTAATACTTTCGTCTCGGATTTTGTTGTCGTTGCTATTATATAAGAAATGGTGGGAAGAGTTGATGTAGCTGATCTACTAAACAAGAAAGTTTTACTAACTTCAACATCTTTAAATTTTGGAATATAAGTTATCTTTGCAGAATTAAATACAAAAGTAAAAAGACCAGCTCCAACGATTATAACTATAGTTGTGATGATAAACATCCATGTTCCGAAAGAATTATCACTCTTACGTCTTTTAACCCCAGTAAATGGTGTATAAGGATCTGTGTCTGGTTCTCTGTCTATCTCAACCCTTTCTCTTTTGCTAGAAATCTCTTGCATTGATTCATTTGCACGTCTAGGATACATTTCCATACTATCTAAACTTCTTCTATTTTTAAAAGTTTTTGTGGGAATCAAAACAGCATCACGATCGTCTATTTCTTCGACTTCTTCGTGACGTTCAAATTCCTCTACTCGCTTTGGAATATCGCGATTAGACCTTGAATGAGAATACGGTTTTCTTATGTCTTGCATAATTAATTGAAGGGGCTTTTGTAGTATCCAGTGTAACACGCACAGGTTTATTTTCTGTATAAAACTGTGCATAAGATGCGCCTTGTAATACTCCTGCTAGCCAAGTTGTGTATCTATTTGTGGCTAAATAAAATTCCGTTGGAATTCTGTCATGTAAAGAAATAAATTCAAGTGTATACATGACACCATCTAATAATTTAGATGCCGCAATAATTCCTAATCCATCAGCTTCTAATTGTTTAAAGCCAATATCGTGATTATGTGCCACAACAACATTACCATCTGAGACATAATAAATCATCGTGGCCATGTCACTAATAGAAATAGTTAAATAGTTTTGGGGCATGAGGATAGTATACAGCGGTTAGCGCGTAGCGTGTAGCGTTTAGTACACAGGGAGTTTTAATTTTCAATTATCAATTATCAATTTCCAAAAAATACAAACCAAAACCTCTTTATCTTAAAATTGTTTTAGATACAAGGCATGGAGAAACGAGTAAGGATACGTACTTAATGGTACGGTGACGAACGAGTGAGGCTCCACAACGCAGTAGATGAAGTAATTTTAAGATAAAGTAGCTTTTATTCGGCGGACACCGGAAGATACAGCTTCCTCCTTTACAATTTTAAATGTTCCGAGTGTTCCAATATTTTCTACATGAGGTCCACCGCACATTTCAATTGAGAATAAATTATTGTCTCCTTTATTTTTCCCTACACCAATTCTATAAATAGAAACTTTATCTCCGTACTTATCGGTAAATAATCCCATGGCACCGCGTGCTTTTGCTTCTTCAATTGAAATTTCTTCACGAATTACTGGAAGATTTTCTTTTATTTTTTCATTTATTAAGTCTTCAACTTTTTTCTTTTGCTCGTCAGTCATTTTTTCAGCATAGGCAAAATCGAAACGTAATCGTTCAGATGTGATGTTTGACCCTTTCTGCACCACAGAGTCGCCTAATACAGTTCGCAGTGCTTGATGAAGCATATGTGTCGCTGTATGATACTTCACTTCCATTTCTCCGTCCCCTCCTAAGCCACCTTTAAACTTCCCAGCAGAAGCTGTACGAGAACTTTCTGAATGTTTATTCTTTTCCTCATCAAATGACACCATATCCACCGTTATTCCTTTTTCTTTTGCTAGTTCTTCGGTTAATTCTATAGGAAAACCATATGATTGAAGTAAATGAAATGCATTCACGCCAGAAATATCGTGTCCTGCTAATTTTTCAAATTCTTTTATACCATTCTCAAGTGTTTTTCTAAATTTACTTTCTTCTTTATCTAATTCAGATAAAATAATTTCACGCTTCTCTTGTAAATTTTTGTATTCATCTTTATAAACTGAAATAAATGAGTCAGCAATTTCTTTTGTGAAGTTTACATTTACTCCTAGATTACGGGCAAAGCGTACAGCACGACGAATAAGACGACGTACGAAATACATTTGGTCTTTATTCCCTGGCATTACATCATCTCCGATTAAAAATACAGCAGAACGAATATGGTCGAGTATTACACGATATGCATATGTATCAGTAGTTGTTATTCCATAAGCTCTTGCAGAAAGTCTTTCAATTGTTTTCTTTGGGTCTACGAAAACGTCTATATTAAAGATATCAGGGTCATTTCTAAGGGCTGCAGCATAACGTTCAAGTCCACTACCATGGTCTACATTCATTTGAGGAAGTTCTTCAAAACCATTTGAAGTTTTTTTATACTGCATAAAAACATTATTTCCAATTTCAAGAAAACGACCACAATCACAATTTACGTGACATGGTAGAAGGGCATAAATACTTTTACGGTGTATTTCATTTGACCTAAAGGGATCAAAATCATAAAACATTTCAGAGTCTGGTCCACCTGGCTCACCCTCTGGCATATTTGCTGGCACTCCTGAGCGTGACCACCAATTCTTTTTTTCACTGTAATAAAAAATCTTTTCGCCGTCTTGTATTCCGTTCTCCGGATTCTCAGAAATTTTCGCAACAATATTTTTCTGTGCAAAAAGTTTCTGCCAAAGTTCTGCTGAGAATGTATCACGAGGCACACCGAGTGCTTCATTACCGGCGAAACATGTTACATACAAGTTTTTAGTTTCCAGTTTCAAGTTTTCAGTTAGAAATTCAAACATCCACCTAATCTGTTCTTCTTTAAAATAGTCCCCAAATGACCAGTTTCCCAACATTTCAAAAAAGGTTGTGTGACGATTATCACCGACCTCTTCAATGTCTTGTGAACGAAAAGATTTTTGAGAATCAGTAATACGCTTGCCAAGTGGGTGAGGTTGACCCAATAAATAAGGAAGCATAGGTTGCATCCCAGAGCCAGTAAACAACGTTGTAGGGTCATTTTCAGGCACGAGTGAGGCTGAAGGAACGACAGCATGCCCCTTTTCTTTCATATATTCTAAAAATTTTGAACGGATTTCGTTGACTAACATAGATATTAGATTTTAGACATTAGATTTTAGATTATACAGATACAATACATTTAGATATTCATTATACAAAGATTATAGATAAAACAAAAGCGCATTTGTCAGACGCGCTAAGATTTTGTTGAAAGTCTCAAATCAGGCTTATTAATAAAAAGGTAATACCTTTACATCAGTATTTCTATCTACCAAAGTGAAAGTTGCCCACTCTAAGTCATATTTCTTACCACAGCTCATGACTGGGTGTGCTGCATATTTCTCATTTAAGTATTTCTTAAGAAAAATGCGCCAAGTCTCTTCAGTCGAACCAGACGGAACCTCCAAAAGGAGTATGTCACGAATTTCTGCCCCAACTTGAACACCTTCTTCAATACAGTCAAAATTAATACTGACACGAACTGCTAAATAGCTTTTCATTTCAGATTGATTGATGTTATTCATTTTTTCTCCTCTTCCACGACCTACGTGAATCTGCACAATACTCTACTATTTAATGAAAAAGAATGCAAAAAGAAAAACAGATACTTACATATCTGTTTTTCTTTATTATAAGAAGCTTTAAAAATATATTATTTCTGTCTTTATTTACCAGCCCATCATTCCAAATCCACGTCCACCACGTTTTCCTTCACCTGTGCCCCCTTTGGCAGTTTTTGTGCTCAATGTAGCAAGTCTCTGGTCAGCCTGTACTTGAGTTATTACGCCTTTAGTTACAAGTGTAGATAGCATTGTTTTCTGATTTGTAAGTCTGGTTGCATCCATTTTCTGTTTTACAGTATCAAGTGAAATTCCTTTTTCTTTTGCAAGAGTTTTAAGATCTTTACCTGATGCCCATGCAGTTTTCACTTCATCAACACTTAATCCAAGCATTGTGGCATGATTCTGAAACATTGTTGTTTGTTGTACAGCTATTTCGTCTGGTGTTGCTGTTGAATTAAAATTCATATGTCCGAAAGACATTGCAGAAGCAGAAGAGATAGTTAATAGCGCTAGTCCAATACTAGGAATAAGCGCGTTTTTTAGAATAGTTTTTTTTGTCATTGTGTAAAATTAAATTATATTTGATGAAGAAAAAGACGCGCTATTTTTTTCCCCATCACTTATTACTACAACACCTGCTTTTAATTTATTTCATTTTTCTATTGTGAACATTTATTTTCACAATTATCTACTCATCATTCTCCCATGTCTTTTCTCCATATATTCTCCAAATGGAAAGTTATCCGCATCACGAATTTTAATCGCTTCAAATTTATCATCAACCATATGACCTAAAACAACAACGTCTTCCTCTATATCCGGTAAATTATTATCTTTTATACTTGTACTTGCGTAAACAATTTGAGTTGTCTCATCAAATAATTTTATTGTAACTTCATCTGTTGTTGTAGAGACTATTGTCCCTCGTAAAACTGTCATACTTCCAATCTCTTTAATTGGTAGCGGCCTATCATATTCACGGGAAATAAAATCAACACTATGCATACGAGCATAATTTCTTAACTGAGAGTGTATTGGTGTTAAGGTTAATAAAGAACTAAACACAATAGCTGATAAAGTAAGAGTAAGTAGTGTGGTTATTACTGGCTTTCTAAAAGAGAAGGCGTACTTATGTACTAAGATTTCTACAATAACAATGAGGACTACAGTTAATATAAATAAAACAAATGGTACAGCACGTATACCATGCATAATTCCACCTAGTCCAAATAATGGTAAATATATAAATCCATATTTAGAAAGTATAAATATAATCATACTTCCAAAAAAAGTTAATACAACAAAAGCAAGCACTGTAAGGGTCATACCTAAAAGAGAATACAAAATAAACTTCCATCTTGGAATCATACTTATTTTATTTTTTTCTACGAATTGTAGAATATTTGTTTTTATATCTGTCATGTTTTTATATGTGATCTTCTTTCTTTATATGTTTCTCTAATTGCTCACGTCCACGGCGCAGTCTTACGCCGACAGTTGCAATAGGAATATGTAACACGTCAGCGATTTCTTGATAAGAAAGTTCTTCATAATAATAAAGCACAAGTACTTCTTTATATTTAAGCGGAATTAAAGATAAAGAAGAAGTCATTAAATCTTCTAACTCTTTATCAAGAGTCCCCTTGTCAGCTGTTTCTTTTGCAAAAGGATGAGGAAATACAGTATCGAAATCTAAAAATGAAACTTTTTCATTACCTCGTTTTTTTAAATAGGTAACTGTCTCATTGTGAGCAATGCGATAAATCCAAGAATTAAAAGTTCTATCCACATCAAAACTTTGCAAATTGACGAAAACTTTTATAAAAACATTTTGTACTATATCAGTTATATCTTCTTCATTTTGAAGAAAGCGCTTTATATAGCGGGTAAGTTTTGCTTCGTATTTATCTATCAAAACGCCAAAGAGCTCTTTGTCTCCTTTACGTATAAGTAAAACTATTTGTTCATCTGACTGAGTATCCATAAGAAGAGTATACAGTTAATACATAAAGATTGGGGAATATATTTCATAAATGCCTTATAGCTTAAAAATTAGGCAAAAAAAAGAGGCCCCAAACTCGAGTGGGGCCCCAAACCAACTAGATAGGCAACTGCAAAAAGCAGCGTTGGTCTGTATATTGTAGCATAAAATAGTCTCTTTTGTCAAGAGCCTTAACTGATTAATTAAGCAAAAAGATGGCCCCACCTTGCAATGGGGGGCCAAATCCAACTATTCGGAAACTGGGGGAGGACCAGTCCGAAGATGTCAGTTGGAATACATTTTATAGCACGAAATACAATTATTTGTCAAGTATAAAAAAGAGAAGTCCATAAAGTTGAAAGTCCATAAAGTCTATAAAGTAAATACATTCACCTAAATTATTATGTGATTTTAGATTTTGAATTTGTTTAAGATTTAAAATTGCTTTAGATACGCGAAGCCTAGGTATTTTTCTAGGAGACGTACTTAATAGTACGTTGACGAAGAAGAATTCCGTAGCGACAAAGTAGATGAAGTAATTTTAAATCTTAAACTCAATCACGTCGCCATCTTGGACAATATATTCCTTCCCTTCAGTCCTTAAAACTCCTTTTGACTTTGCTTCCGCAAAACTTCCACACTTAACTAAGTCTTCATAAGAAACTACTTCCGCACGAATAAACTTCGTTTCAAAATCAGAGTGAATAGCTGCCGCAGCTACTGGTGCAGTAGATCCTTTTTTAATAGTCCAAGCACGCGTCTCCATTTCCCCTGTTGTTAAATATGATTCAAGTAAAAGCAAATCGTAACCTGACTTTATAAGACTATCAACGCCACTATCGTGGGCGCCGAGTTCATTTCGCATTTCATCAAGTTCAGCACCTTCAAAATCTTTTAATTCATCTTCAATCTTTGCATCCACTACTACATATTTAAAATTATTATCATTAAAATATTTAATTAGACTTTGAAAACGATCATCATTCATCTCATCCAAATTTTTACCACCGGATTGTTTATTCAAAACATAAAGAAAAGGTTTCATTGTAATCAAGTGAAGATCACGAATAAGTTTTAATTCTTCGTGATCAAACTTTAAAGTATTAGCAAGCTTTCCTTCATCAAAAGTTTTTTTGAAAATATCTAATATACCTTGAAATTTTATCGCATCTTTGTCCCCACGTTTTACATCTTTCCCAATTGTTTGACTACGCTTATCAACTGTCTGCATATCAGCCAAAATTAATTCCATATTTATAATTTCAATATCACGAAGTGGGTCAACTGTACCTTCCACGTGTATGAGTTCACCATTTTCATAAATACGTACTACCTCAGCAATAGCATCAGTCTCACGAATATGTGCAAGGAAAGCATTTCCAAGTCCTTCACCAGCAGATGCTCCTTTTACAAGACCAGCGATGTCTACGAATTCAACAATGGCCGGAACTAATTTTTTTGAACCAGAAATTTTAGAAAGCACTTCTAGTCTTGGATCAGGTACAGGAACAATTCCCACTGCTGGATCAATAGTACAAAATGGATAATTCTCTGCCGGAACTGATTTTTTTGTAAGTGCATTAAAAAGCGTTGATTTTCCAACGTTTGGTAGCCCAACAATTCCGATAGATAATGACATGGTAATAGTTTAAAGGTAAGAGTTAAGAGGAAAGAGAAAATACAAGAAAAAATACTTTCAAAAACCAATTGCTTAATATTCTAACACAAAAAACTAATTACAGTGATTTAATAATTTTAAGACAGGAGTTCATCGATGAGTTCACTTACTCCTACTCCGTTTTTTGAGGAAATTTGGAATAGTGGAATATTACCAGTTATTGTTTCTATTTCTTTTAATTTTTTGTGAAAGTCTTTTTGAGTTATTTTATCTACTTTACTCAAAACAATAATAATATTTTTATTGTGACTCTTTAGATCTTCGAACATAAGTATATCTTTGTCTGTCATACCGACATTTATATCAAAAATAAGTACAACTTTTTTCTGTGTATAAACATTATTAAATAAATAAGTACTGATAAGACTGGCAAGTTTATCCTTCATTGCAAATGAAACTTTTGCATAACCATATCCTGGTAAGTCTACAAAATAAAAAGAATCATTAATTAAGAAAAAATTAATTTCGGCTGTTCTTCCTGGCGTAGAACTGGTACGAGAAACCGCGCTCTTAGTTAGAGCATTAATAAGACTAGACTTACCTACATTCGATCGTCCAATAAAAGCAATCTGAGGAATGCCGTCATCCATGATTGGATCATTACTAACTAGTCCTTTTATAAACTTTGCAGAAGTTATATTCATTCTATTACACTAACAAATAAATGATGATATTGCGATGTTTATCAAAAAAATTATAATTTAATTAGTATTCTCGCTCCAAGTGGTAGTAGCAATTGACCCATAACCTGTTGTATCTAAAATAACACTTACATTTATGGTTCTGGTACTTGCTGACATTTGACCTTTAGAAATTATAATTTTTGGATCACCAACTGTACCGACCCCAGCACTGACTGAAACTTTTGCACAACCCTCTAAGGCCACCCCACAACCATTTGTAACAAACGGTATTGAATAGCAATCAGCTGAAGAGCATACATAATTTTTATTGCGTGCAATTTTTACAAGTGCATCGCGCGCGCCCGCCTCAGCATAAAAAATAGCCTTTGATGACTGTGCTGTGCCTTGTGAAATAAATGATTCTGAAAAAGATACAGTGGCAATAGATACAGAGATAGCTAATATAACTATTCCAAGAACAATTACAGTTGGCAATGAGGCAATGCCGCGGGGAGAACAATTAACAATTGACATTTGACTTTTGACTTTTGACACAAAAAATTTGATACGTAAAAAATGATAAACAACTTTAGATTTCATATTTTTATTATACAGTGTATTTAGTATTTAGTACTTCGTCAATTGTCAAATGTTAAACGTCACTTGTTTTAATTCACTTGTTTTAATGGTTAATTGTCAAAAGTTATAGGTCACATGTCTGTTTCATTATCTTAATGAAACAGTGGTACGAAGTGTATCAGAATATACCCAATCAGTACTCGAGGCATTATATCTGAGTGTCATTAAAATTTGAACAGCAGTGGTTGTGGCTAATGTAATACTGTTATAATTTTCCTGTCGTGTAAATAATAAAGAAGTTACTGCAATATTTCCACTAGTTACTGCAATTGGAGCGGCAGCACCCTCTTTTCTGCGTAACTGACCAGCAAGTATGTCATATATAATAACAGTACCTCCTACAGTCAAATTTAACGTAGTGGAAGCCGTCCCCATTATAGGAGTTGTTACAACCGTCGCATTCTTAATATCTTGACGGAAAAGCTCAGTTGAAAAACGAATCGCAGAATTAACATCGGCTCTGGCCTGTGACTGACCCTGCCCTTTTGATAAAGAAATAAATGAATTAGCAGTAATGACCATTAGTCCTGAGAGTATCGCTATATAAATAATTAATTCCAAAAGACTAAAGCCTCGAACTTTTGAACATTTAACATTGCTTCGCAAACATTTGACATTTGACAAATTACAAACGACTTTAGATTTCATAATTTTATTATACAGTGTATTTAGTATTTAGTACTTCGTCAATTGTCAAATGTTAAATGTCACTTGTTTTAATTCATTTGTTTTAGTGGTCAATTGTTAGCGAAGCGATTATGGTGCCCAATTCACTATAACATCATCAACTATCGGACTTGCTAGACCACTAGTTGAACAATCAGCTGTACAAATACGTATTCTATAACGGAAATATCTTTTATTATTATGATTAGCTGGTGAACAACTTATTTCAACTGGAGTATCTACCGCTGTTGTATCATAATAACTAACTGAGTCACACGCTGCTCCACCAATAAAACTCCACGCCCCCGACACACATGTCGGATAATCTGTCTGCCCATTTGGACAATCACTTGTAGCTAATTGGAATTGAACTTTACCTAAACTTCCATTTTGATTACCTTTCCACATAATAGAATTGTATCCTGGGCCTTGTAATGCGCCAGCCGTTGCATATGTATCAAAAACAGCAGAATCAAGAGTCCCTGTTGCAGGTAAACCACTTGCCAGAGTTACTTGTGCATAATTAGTATATAAAAAATTAGTTATTGATCCGTTATTAGTCAATCTAAAACAATATTGCCCAACTGCAGTTGTTGTCGCCATGACTGCATATTCAATTTCAGTAAAACTTCCAGCTGGGAGAGTTATAGCACTCGTTGTGTTCCCTGTGGTTTTTACTTGTCCCGCCACGAAAGTAATACCATTATCAGTAAGACCACCGGCGACATTTGTAGTTGCGCTACCATCAGTTAAATTTGCAGTTGTAACTATTTTCCATTTTTGGCCGTCAACAATTGGCACAGCAGAATATGTACCAGAAGAACAGGTTGTTGTGCTTGCAACTTCAAGAGTAAATTGATTTGAACCTGAACGTGTCCAAGAATTATTTGAAATTTCAAAACGTATTCTTTTTAATGTGTTTGTTGGAAAGCTAATATAAGCTCCGTCTTCGTTTACTGGAAATGTGGCTGTAGCTTCTGTACCATCATCTGCTCGCCATCTATAATGTATTTGCTCATATACGGGTGTAAAAACTCCAGCAAACCAATACAAAATACCAGAATAAATTTTCTTAGTTGCAGCTGAAAGACCAATACCCGTCTGTCCACCTGCTCCGATATTTTTAAAGGTTAGAGAGGAGGCACTTCCGGAAATACTACCGATATTTCCACCGTGTAATTCAAAAGAAGTTGATGTCGCTTCAAAAGCGAAAACATTATTTGTTGTACTGAATAAAATTACAAAAATTATACAGATTGAAATGAAATTTGTATTAATTTTTGTTTTTATCATATTAAATTATAAAGTCACAAAACACTTTCAAATGAAATTTATTTAGCACTTTCTAAAAGCTTCATAACCTCAGATGAGGCGGTGAGCTTTTCCCAATAAACAACAGAATTAAGATTTATCGTCATAGCATTATCTGTGGTGATGATTTTATCTGTTCCCTTTTTAACTAATTTATATGTTTGTTTAGGCTCTCCTCTTAAAGCAAAACTTTCACTTGCAGAAACTTCTGACGGTTCTTGAAATGACTGCAATGTATAAACATCTGTTAAATGAATCGTACCACCTTCTATTTCAGAAATATGTCCAAAATATATCTGATTACTATTTAAATATACCGCTTGCCATGGTTTTTTTATATTAGTAGAAATAACTATGCGGTCTTTTAATACAAATAAATAAACAGCCGCTCCGATAGCTATCAGTAATAATAGGATTATGATTTTAAAGAATGTTTTTCTGCGCATATATTTTAGTTAATTACTAGAAGAACAATTGACATGTGATGGTTAACAATTGACACCGCTTCGCGGACCTTTGACATTTGACCAGAAAATTCACAATGTCGAGTGTTTTGTATTTTATTACTTGTCAAGTGTTACCTGTCAATTGTTAATTGTTACTTGTCAAGTGTCACATGTCAAATGTCAAATGTCAATTGTTCTTCTACCTATCTTGGATTATACCAACTACCCGTAGAACCTTGATCAGCGATAAATATATAATATTTTCCACTTTGTAAATTTAAATCTTTCAAATTAATATTAACCGTAAATTTACCATTTGATGGACACGCAAAAGCTTTATTACTTTGTGCCGCCCCAGGATCTTTACGGTAATCAATTGTACTATCAAAAATTAAGAAGGCATAATATTTGTCATTACAAGTACCAGATAAAGCAATTAACTTACCTAAAGTTGCATCATAATTAAATGATTTAAAAACTGTAGAGTCTTTTAGATTTTTTGTGTCGGACGAAGTTACTATTGTTTCTGTATTATTTACATCAGAAGCTGATAAATCCTTAATAGCAATATTTTCAATTGGCACGGGAGCTTGTACAACTGAATCAATTTGGTTTTGATTCGTTGTCACAGGAGCGGTATATACGTATGTCTTCTGAGATAAAAACATTTTATAAAATCCAAAAATTGATAAGATTACGAGAATTAACAAAATAGTCCAAATATAAAAGTGATTATCACTTTTTTCATCTTCAGATTCAGATATTGATGATGGCTCTTTTGTCGCTTTTAAAAACTCTTCGGCTTCTTCTAATTTTATTTTCTCCCTATTTAATTCGGTTTCTTTTCCATTTTCAAAACGATTAGAATCAAAATCTGGGTATTCAATTTCTTCATTTTTTGAAGTCTCTACAGATGAAGTCTCTTCTTCGGCATCTTTAACCATAGAAACATCTTCTTCTGTAGATACTTGAGAATTATTATTTTCTTCCACACTTTGTACTGGTAAAATTTCTGGTATTACAACTTCTTTAACTTCATTTTCCAAAACTTTTTTTACTTTTTTTGTTATAACTTTTTTAATAGCAGGTTTTTCTACTTTAGCTTTTTTGATATCTGTTTTTGTTTTTGTTATTTTCATAAAATGTTAATTATCACTTTCGATATAAATTTTATTAATTCCTATAGCGGTTGTTGTAAGTGTTATATTAGCTGTACCGTTAGACATTTGCACCTGTGGCCCCATAAAAATGGTATTACGAGGAAGAGTTGTTGAAGTACTGGAATCAACTAGTATATTTCCCGTTAATAAATCAACGAGTCTGTAATAAATAACCGTATCATTCGGTTTAGCATACATCGTAAAATCATAAGCATTTCCAGCTACAAGTGCAGGGACGGTGAAAACTGTTCTCGTTGTTGTCACATTATCACGAGTCATAAATGCCAGCTGAGTGATGGTATCTGTCGTAATATGTGATAACCCAGCACAATCAAGAGTGGTCGTATCAGCTGCAGTCACACCTGTTGTAAGTGAAGATAAACCAACAAAAAGACGCACAGTTGTAGCCGGTATTAAATCTATAGTAAATCTTGTTTGCATAAAGAACCCACCATTCCCAGGTGTACTTCCACGCCAGAAAGAAGGAATTGAAGCAGCTGTTGAAGAAGTTATTCCGAGAATTTGATTTGCAGTAGATCCAACATTTATAAATCTGGCACGTCTTAATTGAGTAGAAGTTCCTGCTGTTGGTACTACGTTTAAAAATGTACCAGTTCCAGCCGGCCAAACAGTTCCAAATCCAGCACCAGTACTAGTTAATGATGGCGTCCATAACTGAATTGTATTAAATCCTAAACTTGACTGAAAAGAAGTATCCACCCCTGATGGGGCTTTCCATTTTGGCATCATACGGCCAGCAACTGATTTTGAATAAATATGGAGGCTACCTGTGGCTGGAGATGCTGGTTCATTTGTAATTCCTTTTAAAGTTATTGCTGTATCGACTCCACCTAGAATTAAATCATTACCAGTTAAATCCCAAGCAAAATCTGCATCTCCAGCAAAAGCTCCAGCATTATTAAATTGAATTTGTGTTGTAGCACCGCCCGGTGACCCACCACCTCCACCAGCAGGAGTTGCCCAAGCTAAACCAGAAACAGAGGTACTAGAAGCCACTAATGTTTGACCATCTGTACCAACTGGTAAGCGAATAGATGTTGTGCCTGTATCTGAGATAATATCACCCTTTGTCGTCGCTGGACTTAATACATCAAAAGCCGCGATAGCAGTTGTGGTACCTGTTCCACCTTGAGCGAGGGTTACAGATGCGGCATTTGTTAAAATAACAGCACTAGCGTCCGGTAATGTGAAAGTTTTTACAGCCGTAGTTGGTCCTGTTATATCAAAAAATTGATTATTTAAAGAACTACCAACTACTTGATATAAATTATTATTACAAACAAAAGTTCTACCATTACCAGAGTTATACCAGAGTGCGCCATTTGGACTACATGACCCAGCACCTATTGTATCGCTAACAGTTTTTACAGCAAGTTTTAATAATTTTTGACCAGAAACGACACCGGCTGGATCACCGATTTGAGCTTCACCACCATACAAATCATAAGCAGTACGAGCAAATCCTACAGAATCAACTTTTTGTCTTGGTGCCAATTCTTCCCAAACTACACCAGTACAAAGACCTCCAACTTGGGTAGCCACGTTCACATTAAAATACTGAGTATTATTAGCTCCGAAATTCACTGTACTTACATCTCCAACCGATGCATTAAAAACTCCATTAGCAACACTTAAAATAGTTGTTGTGGTTGCTGTGGTTGGCCATAATTTTGTACCACCGGACGGAGCATCAAAAATAGAAAAACTAAAACAATAATTTGTCCCTGCTCCACCTAATGCATTGCCACTCGTATCTGTTAATCTACCTTGATATGATAAATAATTTGAAACTCCAGCAACCGCATTTGCTTTTTCTAAATTTAAATTTTGAGTAACAAATACGATCAACAGAAAAACTGAAAGTGTTACAAAATTTATTTTTCGAAACTTTTTTATAAAATTAAAAAACATGCAAATTACATTAATTAATTATATCACTCTATAGTGGTGAATAATCTAATTACTGGGGACAAGATTGGAAAACATTTGACATGTGATGGTTAACAATTGACATGTGACATGTAACATTTGACGAAATGCAAAGAAAACAATTGACTAAAAACCTTTGACAAGTGACAGTTAACAATTGACACCGCTTCGCGGACCGTTGACATTTGACCAAAAAATTCATACTGTCGAATTTTTTGTATTTTGTTACTTGTCAATTGTTAATTGTTACTTGTCAATCGTCACATGTTAAAGGTCAAAGGTCAAATGTTCTTATTGTACTTGAAGTGAAGCCCCTGGTGTACCGAGATTAGTCGCACTACCATAAGTAGTATCAGGACAAGTTTTAACGCCAGAAGAACCAGAACTAGACCAACTAGTTTGATTACAAACTTTGTTCTTCCATCTAAAAAAATACTCGTTAACAGTAACTGGTACACCCCCTGTCCAACTAACAGTTACTTTTACTTGTTGAGTACTTGGGTCATCATGTAAACTATTGTACGAAGTTTCTATTAAACGAGTAGATAAATCACGACTAACATTATTAACTATAAAATACCTTGTATAGATTGCATTATTGATTGATATTGTCTCTGTACCAGAAGATATAATCCATTTATTTGATGAGGTTGTAGCGTAATAGTTTTGACTAGCTTTTGTAAGAGTATAAAGATTTTGCCATTTTTCTTCTGTTGCTCCACGGACACCTTCTAATGCTTCACTGGCAAGTGAAGTAGCTACATCACGCTCTCCAGAAATTTTTCCACTTCTTAAACTTAAAGAAATTGATTGTGCCCCTATAGCAAGGATAACTGCAAGAATAGAGATTACTATTAATAACTCTAGTAGCAGAGAACCCCGAACTTTTGAACATTTAACGTTGCTTCGCAAACATTTGACATTTGACAAATTACAAATAACTTTAGATTTCATAATTTTATTATACAGTGTATTTAGTATTTAGTACTTCGTCAATTGTCAATTGTCTTAATGGTCAATTGTTAGCGAAGCGATTCTATTTTATTGATAATCAATTGTCCCAATTGCAGAAATAGAAATAGTTTTTGATAAACTTTCTGTAACAAGAGTTGTAGTGGTAGCAGTTGTGTTTCCAGAAATTTTATTAAAAATAACATCTTTTGAAGCATTTGAAATAGGATCAGAAAAGGAAATTCCTGTAGGTAGAGTTGTAGTTGAAATAATAACAGTTGCAACATTTGAATAAACGTCTGGCGTAGAAAAAATAAGATAATAATCATTTGTACTATTTACAAAATGAACTCCCCATTTTAAATTATTCTTTCCTATCATTGCGTTTGATTGTGCTTGCTTTATTTCAGCTGCAAGAGTTCTTGTAACACTGTTAAGTTTTGTACTTGTTCCAAATGATCTATAAGAAGCGGCTCCAGCGACAGAAAGTATCGCAAGAATTGCGATTACAAGAAGAAGCTCAAGTAAGGTAAAACCCGAAACTTTACATTTAACATTGCTTCGCAAACATTTGACATTTGACAAATTACAAATAACTTTAGATTTCATAATATGATACAGTGTATTTAGTATTTAGTACTTCGTCAATTGTCAAAAGTTAAAAGTCAATTGTTTACCTTTAGGTGCTACACGAAATGTCCAACTAATTGATAAATAGGAACTATAATAGCAAAGGCGATAGCACCAACCATTAATCCCATTAATAGCAATAATACTGGCTCAAGAAATGATGTTAATTGTTTTAGATTTGTGTCTACTTCTTCTTCATAAAAATCTGAGAAGGTTATCAAAATATCCTGCAGTGATCCGGTGCGTTCCCCAACACTAATAAGACTGATTAACATTTTGGGAAATAAATCCGGATACTTCCCAAATGCTTCTGACAAAGCAATTCCATTTTTAATTTCGACAACGGCTGATTCAATAGCGAAAGAATAACTTTGATTCCCAATAGACGCGGCTGATAATTCAAGAGATTCTATAACACCTAATCCACTGCCAATTAAATTTCCAAAAATACGAGAAAATCGTACAATGGCTATCTTTTTAAGAAGAGCACTCGCAACTGGAGTGTGCGACATAAGATAAAAGAAAAACTTTTTGCCTGTAGCTGTTCTATTAAAATAAACAAAGAAATAAATTATTGCCCCAAGCACTATAGCATCAGCTGTAAAACTCCAAGTCAAAATATTTGATATAAAAATAAAAATTTTTGTTAACAGAGGCAACTCAACACCGGATGAGGTAAACGCTTTTGTTAACTTTGGTAAAACAAACATCAAAAGTAAAGTAACCACACCAACAGATGCCACAAGCAAAATAATTGGATAAGTTAGTGCAGATTTAACTTTTGTTTTAAGTTCATACTCTTTAGATAAATATCGTCCGAGTTCAGCTAGAGTTTTATCAAGCTGACCTGAAAGTTCTCCTGCTCGTAACATTCCGATAAAAATTGGTGGAAAGGAACTTGCATAAGCTTCAAAAGCATCCGAAAGATGTCGCCCATTTTTTATCATAGCCTGGGCTTCTTGTAAAACTTTTTTCATTATTTTCTTATCAGAATCTTGAATTAAGATATCAATTGAGTCAACGATTGAGAGTCCAGCTTTTGTGGTTGTTGCTAAATTGCGTACTAAAAAGACTATATCGACAGGTTCAAGTTTAGAAAAAAGTTCAATAGAAAGAATTCCTTTACCCTCACCATCTCCATGAAGTTTTTTTACAGATACTGGTGTAAGATCATGTTTTGTAAGATGTTCTATGACTTTATCAGTATCCTCACCTTCATATTCCCCTCTTTTTATAATTCCTTCACGATTATAAGCCTCATAAATAAATGTTGACATAGAGTTGTTACATTTGACAATTAACAATTGACATTTGACTTAGACCCGACATTTGAGATTTGACTTGAACTTTCATATTTTTATTATATCGCATTTTTTTGTTTTTGTTATACATTAATTGTCACATGTTGTCTGTCAATTGTTACTTTTTACTTGATTGGTGATTTTAATAAACTTTTACGAAATGCAGTGAGTTGGTTTGCTAGCATTTCAGCTTTGGTCAAACAATCCTCATGCTCTGTTATTAAAAAATATTTACTGTCCAGTGCGATATCACAACATGCAACAACCTCATTAAGAGATGTATGTGCTATATTCAAAAAATGTGCAAAATCTTTGTCACTTCCTCTATCCGACCCTTCGGCAATATTCAAAATAATAGAATCAAGTGCGCGAAACATTTGTGCAGTTAATGAAAATTGCTCTGCCTGCGGAAACTTTTTCTTTATCAAGATTTTTATATTACAAACAAAAACACGTGCATCGTTGTATACCGGGAATTGCCTAAATCTAAATTTTTTGTTTTGCATTTGCATTTTGTATTCTGTCAATTGTCAAATGTTACATGTTAATTGTTTAGAATCACTACTCATTAACAACTCTAAGTACTTCTTCAATAGTCGTGACACCTTTTTCAATTTTATTTAAACCATCTTCAAACATTGTTACCATACCTTCCTGTATAGCCTTTTTACGTAATAGAGATACATCTGATTCAGATAAAATAAGTTTCTTAATTTCTTCACTAACTCTAAATAATTCAAAAATACCAATTTGTCCTTGGAAGCCAGAATTATTACAAACTTTACAACCCGCACCTTTGTAAAGAGTCTTTGGTATCTTAGTTACTTTATCATTATGCTTTTTTAGTTGTGTCTTTATGAGGGCTGTTATTGCTGGTGTTGCTTTATAAGATTCTGTACATGAAGAACAAATTTTACGAACAAGACGTTGAGCGACTATAAGATTAACAGTTGAGGAAAGCAAAAAAGCCTGAGCCCCCATATCAACAAGACGAGGAATAGCTGATGGTGCATCATTTGTGTGAAGAGATGACAACACAAGATGTCCTGTTAATGCTGCTTGTACACTAATTTCTACTGTCTCATCATCACGAATTTCTCCAATCATAATAATATCTGGATTTTGACGAAGTAAAGCACGCAAACCGTTTGCAAAAGTTACCCCCGCTTTTGCATTAACTTGTGTTTGATTAACACGCGGGAATTCATATTCAACTGGATCTTCAATTGTTGTAATATTTACAAGTGGTGTATTTAAGATATGAAGTACAGCATATAGTGTAGTTGTTTTACCATGACCTGTTGGGCCTGTAACCAAAATCATTCCATGGGGTTTTTTAATTTCTTCGTTTAAAATAGCTGTTCCACCTTCTGAAAGACCTAAGTCTTCTAATGTGAAAGGACGCGAAGAATTTTTAAGAATACGCATTTCAACTTTTTCACCATTAAAAATAGGCATAATGTTCACACGGACATCAATATTTGTTCCATCATCCATTTCAAAGCGAAAACGCCCGTCTTGAGGAATACGGTGTTCATCTATTTGAAGATTTCCAAGAATTTTTACACGAGCAACCAAAATTGGGGCAATTGTTTTTGGTAGACTAAGTATTTCTGACATCGTCCCGTCAATACGAAATCGTACAAGTAGTTCATTTTCAAGTGGTTCAAAGTGAATATCCGATGTACCAAGTGTTACAGCTCGGTCTATAATATTATCTAATATGGTAATGATTGGGACTGCGGTGGCTGTCTTTGAAAGATCTGTCTCCCCGGCAAGAGAGAGGGACTGTTCAATATTTTCAGAAATAATTTCATTAAATTCCATTCCTATTTTTTTCTTATAATGTTTTAAAGCAAAACGAAGAGATGGAAAGGTTGTTAAATAAGGTTCTACCCACATACCAAACTTTGCTCGCACATATTCAATGGTGTCATAATCGAATGGATCCAACATTGCAAGTTTAATAATCCCCTTTTTTTCATCACGTTCGAAAATGGCTACGTTTTTTGACTTAGCATATATTTCTGGTAAAAGTTCAAGTGTTTCCTGATTAAATTCCTCTTTTTTTAGATTAACAATTTTACAATCATAATAAGGACTAAGGAGTTCCGCTAAATAATCTTCTGGTATTTTTCCACTACCTATCAATATATTTGTAATAGATACGTTTGATCTGCGAGCTTCCTCCTTAGAAGCAGAAAAATCTTCCTCGCTAACAAGTCCGGATTCAAGTAGTAATGATTTTAATTTTTCTTCGTTTATATGCATAATGATTTAACATTTAACATTTGACTATATACAGGTACGTCAAATATTAAATGTTAATGGTTACATGTTTTACTTAGTATATCATCGCTAGATTTTAAATAGTGTGGACATGAAGAAGAACATTTGACAACTGACACCGCTTCGCGGACAGCTGACTAAGAAATAACTAACAAAAAACAAAAGCGCCTTACGGCGCTTTTGTCTATAATAGCTAATTTAAAACTAATTATTGATTTAACTTTGTTCCTACTTCATAACGAGTAGCGTCATCTCCTCCATCCTTAGCACTTTTATCATCTGTTCCACTTGGGCCGTATGCTTGACTTTCAAGTTTAGCGCTGACTTCAAATGTATTATTAGTTGATTCACATTTATACCAGTAATCACTAGTTGTAAGTGTATTAGTTGGATCTATAGGTAGATTAGAAATCGGTGAACCACCAGTTAGTGTCGTAAAGTTGATTGGAATCCAAGCAGTACCATCCACCGCTGTCTTAGAAATCGTTGTAGTAGCACTTGTACTTGTAGCTGTCCAACATGTAAGTGATGGTGCTGCTGTGGTGGTCAAATAAATACCAATAGCTGTCTTAAGTGTATTTAAATCAGCAATACGTTGTGAGTCACGAGACTTCTTAAGTATTTCTGCTGGATTCAAGACAAGAACAAGAGCTACTGAGAGAATTGCAATAACTGAAATAACAATTAATAGTTCCAA
>CAILKS010000072.1 GCA_903834855.1 uncultured bacterium
CGCATTGGCGAGGTCTACAATTTTTTGCATTTCTTCACGATAACGCATACGATCATCTTCATTATATTCTCCAGCTTTTTCACGAGCATCAATATCTTTATTTGTATCTTCACGAAGTGAGCGTATTTTTATACGAGCATCTTCTAATCTATCTTTCAAAAGTTTTACAAGCTTCTGGCGAGTTTCTGTAGTAAGTGCTGGGAAATGAACACGTAGTCCAGCATCATCTGATGAAATAGAAAGTCCTAAGTCTGCATCGTTGATAGCTTTTTCAATATCACGAATAATTGTTTTGTCCCATGGAGAAACACGAATAGTTCTTGGGTCCTCGATAGTAACAGAAGCAGCGTGGGCTACTTGAGTGCGAGATCCATACATATCAATATGAACAAGATCAAGAACTTGTGGTGTTGCCCGTCCTGTTTGTATAGAACGATATTCGCCTGCTAGCCATTCTAAGATCTTTGATTTATCGGACTCGACTTGTGAAAAATTGTAAGACATGGTATTTCGTAAATTATCAATTTTCAATTTCCAATTTTCAAAAAATACAAATACTTATCTTGTTTTGTATCTAATTTGATAATTGATAATTGATAATTGAAAATTAAATTATTGTTATTAAGTTGTAGAAAAGATTATATCACTTTACGACTGGAAGCAACAAGGCTAGATACTCAAGCAGAGCTTTTACTGAAACTGATGGATCGGAGGCGTATGATGCCATTTGTAATGTTTCTTCTATATATTTAGATTTTACCATCCGCCCACTGGCGGATTGACTTCCTAAAAATTCTGCTATTTGTAAAATAAATTTTCTAACAGATTCTTTATCTTTTCTTTCTTCTTCATCAACTCGGGATAAAAGTTCCACAACTAATGGTAACTTCATTCTAGTTGTAGGATTTGTCTCCAAAAAAAGTTTAGCGAGTCCGTCGTTATTCGTTATTCGTTCTTCGTTATTAGTTTTAAATACTTGAAGACGTGAAATTACAGTATCAATTAAATTATCTTTATTGCTTGTAATTAAAATAAATCTTACTCCCTCACGAGGTTCTTCTAAGATTTTCAACATTGAATTTTGTGCAGGAATGCCGGAGGTGTGAAAAGAAATCAATGCAATCTTTTCTTCATTGTATGGGGTGTTAGCCCAAGAGATTATTTTTCGAGCTGTATCAATATCTAAAACTGTTTGATTAAAAAATCTGTGTGCCGGTGAAAGTGCTTGAAGTTCATTCCACAGCGCGAGGCCTACGGCCTCACGCTCGCTATCTACTATCAGTACCGCATGGTGTTTAGATAAATCAGATAATTTCATTATTTAATTATAGCAGAACAAAAATAAAACTTTATCTCTTAGCAAAAATACTTCTCTTGTAAGTATCGAGGTGCTCGAGGGCAATACCTGTCCCCTTAGCCACACAATAAAATGCATCATCGGCTAATACAGCCTTCACACCCGTACGACGCTCTACCAAATCTGGAAAATGACGAAGCATTGAAGAACCTCCTGACATAATAATTCCATTATCAATAATATCTGATGCCAATTCTGGTGGAGTTTCTTGAAGCACATCTTTAATTGCTTTTATCATAATACGCAATTCTTTATCAATTGCTTTTACAATTTCATTTGTACGTATTTCAACTGTTCTTGGAAGTCCTGCAATAAAATCTCGTCCTTTTACTTTCATCGCAATTTCTTCTTCAACTGGAAGCGCTGACCCAATCTTAATTTTTATTTCCTCAGCTGTTTGATCACCGATTGCTAAGTTATATGTTTTTTTAATGTAATCAATTATCGCTTGATCAATTTTATTTCCCGCACATTTAACAGAAGTAGAACAAACAATTCCACCAAGAGAAATCACCGCTACGTCAGTTGTACCGCCACCAATATCTACAATCATTCTTCCTTGTGCCTCGTGAATAGGAATACCAGCACCAATAGCTGCTAGAATCGGCTCCTTCACAACATAAGCATTTCTGGCTCCTGCTTTAAGTGCTGCCTCAATCACCGCACGACGCTCGGTCGAAGTAACGCCAGCTGGAACAGAAATCATAACATCTGGTTTAAAAAGATTAAATCCTTTAAGTGCTTTATTAATATAATAACGAAGCATCGCCTCTGTCACACGATAATCAGCTATAACCCCATCACGCATAGGACGATATGCAATTATAGAGTCTGGTGTTTTACCAATCATATTTTTAGCTTCATTTCCCACTGCCATTATTTTATTATCAATCTCAGACACCGCAACAACAGATGGCTCTACCAAAACAACACCTTTCCCGGGTACATAAACAAGTGTATTTGCCGTCCCTAAATCGATACCGAGTTTCTTAGAAAATATTCCCATAGTTAGGCAATTATAACACAAAAAGCGTAAGCAAGGGTTTTTGAAAATTATCAATTTTCAATTATCAATTTTCAATAAAAACCCTTAAATAACAAGCTGTATTTGAATTTGCTGTTAGATAATTGATAATTGATAATTGATAATTAGCCTCTGCCTTTGAGGCAGTATTTGCTGTATACTATGCCCATGAAAGTCCTAGCTGTCGCGCCTTTAGCTTCTGGTATTCCTTATGAGGAACTTTCATATTTTTCAAAAGATGATGTTGAGGTTGGTGATTTAATAGAAATAAATGTAAAGAGAAGAAATTGTCGAGGATTAGTTATTGAAGCAGAAAAAGCAGAAGAAGATAGACAATCACTAAGACATGCAAATTTTAATTTAAAAAAATGTGGGAAAATAATAAATAAACATTTACTCCCTGCTCCAATTTGGAATGCACTTTTTTATAGTTCATCATTTTTAATGACATCACTCGGCTCTATGCTTTATGATTTAATTAGTGAAAAATCTTTTGCAACACTCACACCTTTTTTAACAACAACAAATGGAGCGGGCTTTGAAATTTTATTGTTACAAGAAAGTTATGAGAATCGTATCACTCGCTATAAAACAACAATTCGTGAATCATTTTCTAAAAAAAGATCACTAGTAATTTTCTTTCCTACTATTATTGATTTAGAATATGCAAAAGATGCACTAAGTAAAGGAATAGAAAATTATGTAATTACATTACATGGTTCTTTAACTGATAAGCAAATGAAACAGTCACTGACTACTTTAAATAAAGATAATCATCCTTTACTAATATTATCCACTCCATCACTTTTACCTTGGGAGAGAGGAGATTTGGGGCTTGTGGTCATTGAACGTGAACATAGTCAATATTATTATACTCATGGAGAAAATGGCTATGATATGCGTTTTGTAATTGAAAGATTAGCTCATGCAAGTAATATCCCCTGCTTACTTGGTTCTAATATGTTATCTCTTCGTGCTCATCTTTTATTTAAAAAACGTGATGCTCACGAAGTTATGCCACTTCATTTTAGAAATGACGCCCCAATTGATGTCATACCCATGACAGATGAAAATAAAAGTGCGAGTCCTTACCTTTCAAGAAAAACTCTTTCTGTTTTACATACAGCTAAGCAAGAAAAAAAAGGTCATTACTTTTTATATTCACATAGAAAAGGTATGTATCCTACAACTATTTGTTCTGACTGCGGAACAATTTTTGCGTGCCCTACTTGTAATCGTCCTTATGTGTTACATAAAATAGCTGGAGTACGCACATACCTTTGTCATGGCTGTGAAAATATCGTCAGACTAGAAGAAGATACCACTCTTGCTTGTAGACATTGTGGTGGATGGCGCATGCAAACATTGGGTATAGCAACGGGTGGTGTAGAAGAAGAATTAAAAAGATTAGGCATACCACTTTTCTTAATTGATGGAGAACATACGAATACAAAAGCTAAAGTAAAGAAAGTTTATAAAGAATGGCAAGATTCTAAATATGGTGTTTTGATAGGAACAGAAATGGCTCACAATATAATAGAAAAATGTGATGGTATAACTATACTTTCATTGGATTCTTTGTTTTCACTTCCAGAATATAGAACTGATGAAAAAATAATTAACCTCGTAACTGAAATGGCAGAAAAAGTAAATGTAAATATAGATAATGATGGCAGACTAATTTTGCAAACAAGACTAAAAAATATGCCGATTATAAAACAACTAACGGGACACTCGTTACTTGATGTATACAATACTCTTCTTAGTGAACGAGACCAATTATTACTTCCTCCATATTATGTTGTTATAAAAGCATCTTTCACAAATCTTCCTGATGATATTCGTACCAGAATGGAACAAGAGCTTGAGCCGTATGTGGTTGAGTGGTTTGAAGCGGGGCGTGGAATTACTCTTTTATTTGTTCATATAAAAGAGACAGAGTGGGCTAATCAAAAAGTTGTGAGAGATAGGTTAAGGAGGATAGTGTATGACGGTAATCCTTCCGTGAACCCCCTCCACTTCTTTATTTAACCATAAATAATTAAATAACTTCATTTGCGTTGTTGTGGGTCCCTGCTCGCTCATCATCGTACTATTAAGTACGTCTCCTCGCTCGCTTTCCCACGCCTAGCAACTAAAGCTATTTACTTATTTCTGGGAAAAAGTGAATTTTCAATTATCAATTTCCAATTTTCAATGGGATACATACGACCACTGAATAATTTTCAATTTTCAAGAAAATACACACGAGTGCATTCGTATCTAGTTTGAAAATTGAAAATTGATAATTCACAGCTATTGCCATTTATGTTAAAGTTATATTATGAATACAGATAAAATTATCATCCAAATAAATAAACGCAAAGATAATCCTTTGCGTACTATTGCGAGCGCTGTCAAAAAAAATGAATTTGGCACAGAAGAATTAAAAAATCTTGTGGAAGGTATGCAAACCTCTCTTGCTAAAGAAGAAGATGGAGTCGCACTCGCAGCACCTCAAATTGCTATCTCTAAACGTATTTTTGTTATATCTCCAAAAGCTTATGAGGAAAATGCGAAATGGAAACCTCTTGTTTTTATAAATCCTGAAATAAAAAAAGTTTCAAAAAAAGTTCAAGAGATGCAAGAAGGCTGTCTATCTGTTAGATGGATATATGGAACAACTGAAAGACATACTTCAGCCACAGTTGAAGCATATGATGTCATGGGTAATAAATTTTCTTTTGGGGCGTCTGGCCTTATTGCACATATTTTCCAACATGAAATAGATCATTTAGATGGTGTACTATTTATTGATCACGGATATAATTTAGAAGAATATAAATCGGAGGAAGAATATAAAGCTAAGAAAGGGATAAACTAGCTACAAATATCTAATTAATCTAAGGTCTAATATCTAATAAAAATGCACTAGTATCGGTATTTTATTAGGTGAATTAGAAATTAGACCTTAGACCTTAGTATTCTATTTTTATTAGGTTAATTAGACCTTTTAGATAGCTGGATCTACTATTGATGGATCAACAGGAGGAACTATTGGATCTACAACAGGTGATATTACTGGATCTACTGTAGTTGGTACTGGATCAGTTGTAGTTGCTGTTTGATCTGTACTAGTTGCTGATTGCTGATTACTGTCTGCCACCTCTCCTGTACTGGTTGCTGTTTGCTGATTACTATCTGCTACACCAACAGTGCTTGTGCCGGCGACTGTGGGTTCTGGGGTTGTAGGAATAGCTGGACTAGTGGGTGGGGTTGTACCTGAAGATTGTTGTGTGCGTACAAAATCAAGTAGAATCTTTACATCATCTTTTGTTAGACATTGACCCTCTACACAAATTGTTTGTGTATCAACATTCCCCGCCTTAACATTCCCCGCTTCAATACTTTTTGCAAAAACATTCCCTATCCCATTCCCTGCATCAGCAAGCCAAGTAGTTATACGAGTAAAGAGATTAGAGAAGAAGCGAGATACAAAGGAGTTAGGAGTAGAGGTTGAGACTGTGGTGGAGGCAAGAGATTGTATGTCTTCTAGAGTAGTAGAAGCGTTAGAGGTAAGTAAGTTAGTCTTAATATTTAGTTCTTGAATACTACTTACTAGATATAGAGGTAAATCAGATAGGTTAGTATCTAGATACTCTGTACCATTAATAGTAGTAGTACCTACCATCTCTGGGAATATACTTTGTAATTCCTGAGCGATGAATCCAGATATACGACGGGAGCGAGTAGATTCATCATAGCCAGTTAAAGTATTATAGTTATATGATACAGGGCGTAGAAGAGATATTTTAGTGAGAGCACTTGTACCATCTGTAATTATATTTGTTACATTTTCCTTTAGTCTACTGTCTGAGTAGTTAGTGAAGGCTGTGTAGCCGTTGGCGGCGGGTTGGCCGTTGACTGTTAGGAGGTAGCCGGGGGCGGTGGTGCCGATGCCGACATATCCGTTTGCTAAAATTACCATTCTGCGATTCATACCACTGGTATATGTACTAAACGCCAGACCAGCATTGGAATTATCTTGAGTAATCCACTCAATATTACTTAATTCCGTTCCAGCTTCGTTGGCAAAAACCAATTTACCGCTATTGCCGGCTGAACTTACTGCCATTAATCTCATTACCTCATTACCAACAGCCGCTGCAGCATTATTATAAACTGTTAACTTCGCCCCAGGATTCGTCGTCCCGATGCCGATGTTGCCACTGGCTAATATTCTCATGCGTTCGATTGGTGCAGTATCAGTCGTCAAAGCACGAGTTGCGAATATCAAATCACTTGAGGTATAGCCAGTTGCATCATTTACAAGTGCAGCAATAGCGGCGGGCTGATAGGCATTCATCAATCCAAAACCTATCTGAGAAAGGTCCCCAGTGGCATGGGTTGTATTATCTCCATTCCCACTATCTATCGAAATTGCAGAGCTCGCTAAGGCACCAAGTGTAGTTACCCTACTTGCTGTAGAAATGGTTAACCGCGGAGACATATTTTGAGATCTTCCAATCGTGACATTTCCACTTACATCTAGTTTTGATTGCGGATTCGTCGTCCCGATACCTACATTACCGCCGTTAAAAACAGCCGCATAATTATTTGTGACAATACCACTTGATACTGCCGTAGCATCTACATACAAACCATAAGCATTAGTTGTAGTAAATGTCCCTGCATGAGTTGGTGATATTTTTATCCCATACACATTAGCGTTATTTTGACTGGCTGTACTAAAGGCCGGAATTGCTAGTAATCCAGAATATGAGAGCCCATTATTACTAGAGATATTTGTTGTATTAATAATCATCCCGTTTGTATCGGTCGTACCATTTCCCATGTTTCCAGAAACTTGAAATTTTGCCGTCGGCGCCACCGTCCCAATACCAACGTTGCCTTTCATTGTCCCGCTCGTCATTACAACAAAGTCAGTATTAGTTCCATCATTTATACCTAGATAACTATTGGTGCCGCCTGCTCCAAGAATTGAGCCACCTACGTTATTAATACCGAACGCATCACTAAGAGTGGTTCCGACCACAACCAATTTCCCGTTTGCCGGATTCGTCGTCCCGATGCCGACGTTGCCGGTGCTATCTACTCTCATTCTTTCCGCACCACTGGTACCAAGAATTACACTTCCAGCTTCGTAATTAAAGGTATACGCGTCTAGACCTATTGTTCCAAAGACAGTACCGTCAGCCGCTAAAGCTCCAGTACTCGAATTTGTACTATGAAGTACAGACCATTGAGTTGCTGCAGAATTAAGATGGATCATTGCAGTAGTACCTCCGCCGTTTGTAAGTGGATTCGTTGTCCCTATTCCAACGTTGCCGTTTGGCTGAATTCTTACACTCTCTGTCCATCCAGTTCCAGCTGAGTGTGTGATAAAAGACAGACCAGAATCTGCACCATTGGAAGCTATTGTCCCGATATTTGTTCCATTCATATATCCTACTCTTACTCTAGGTGTCATGATATGATCATAATTACCAGAAGGTGCTCCTTGATTTATTCCTGCACCAGTTATATTTATTCCATATGTTGATCCAGATGCTATTTCTAATTTTGCACCAGGATTCGACGTCCCTATACCGACATTACCACCAGAAGATGCAAGTTCAACATTTCCATTATAAGTAGACCCTGTTCCAACAGACAGAGTACCTGTAAATTGAACTTGTTGAGCGGCAGTAATAGAACCAACTTCTGCTGTGTCATACTTAACTTCAATTCTCATTGCCATATAATTAGGCATATCAACAAGAACTGGTCTATAGCGGACACCTCCGCTTACCACCACTTCAGTACCAAGATAAGCTTTTAATGGAAGTAGCCCATTCGACTCAACTGCTGTAATAGAATTTTGTACTTGATCATAATTAATTATCCATTTTGTTACAGCACTCCTATAATTTTTAGTATAAACCGTAACTTCATAAGGTGACTGAGTACTCCAAGTATTAATATCTCGACCAACACGCATAATTTCATAAGTGTAATTAACATTATCCTGACTTCCGACCGATACAGAGTATGTTTTAATTCCACCAGCATTCACTATTTTTCCTGTGTAATGAATATCTCCGGTCACATCTAATTTATACCCCGGATTAGGATTACCGATTCCGACATTACCGCTTCTATCAATTGTCATTCTTTCAGTTAATGCTGCCCCAGTTGTATCAGTCCAGAAAGATAAGTTACCTCCATGCCCTGTATCTGTTTGTCTAAAACGAATAGCTGAACCATAAGATGA
>CAILKS010000073.1 GCA_903834855.1 uncultured bacterium
CTTTTGACGGCGGGTAATTGAGCACAAGCGATCCAATCTGCTTTTTTCGATAGAATCGATACGTAGTCTTACAAATTCATTTTTAGTTACTGCTTTTTTGTTCTTCATAGGGTATGCTTTATAGATAAATACTCCAAGTTTGATCAAAGTCGTGCTACTTGCCATATTTTTTGTAGCCACAATGGATTTTGAGACTTTCCCGAGTATTTATAAGAAAATGGAATACTATGGGATACAAGAAAAAACAAGCAGCCATTACCTGCAGCAGTAATGAAGATGATAATAATGGTTCAATAATTGGAATGCCACCCAATATTTTAATGAAGGTATCCTGGTCAAAGCATTTGAAGTTCCTATCTAATGAAGATAGGGCAGCACTGTTTACAAATATCTTCCACTATTATACAGGAGATGTTTTGGTTGAGATGACACCAATAGCACAGATGTTTTTCGCAACAGCTACCGAGCTATTTGATTTTAATATTGATAAGTACAGTGATGTAGTAATTAAAAATAGAGAAAATGGCAAGAAGTATATTGGTAAAACAAAGGAAACCCAAAATAACCCAGTGGGTTTTTCTGAAACCCAGAATAACCTAAAAGAAAAAGAAAGAGAAAAAGAAAAAGAAAAAACAAAAGATAATATAAAAGAAACGAATAATGCTAGTGCAATGCAATACAAAGAAAAATTTAGAGAAATAGTAGATATTGATTTTAGAACAATAACAGATATGGATTTTAAATACTTCTGCTACGATGTAATTGAACTAGTAGAAAAACTGGGATGGGCACGATTTGATGTTATTATGTTTGGTACAGCACTTAAAGATTTAGCAGGGGTATTAACTGATTATAATTTAATTGAACTGGAGTCTGCTGCAGCTAAAACAAAAAGGAGCTATAACTTCTATATTGATAAACTAATAAAATAACTCTCAACGAAGAAGTGAGTGTAACGAACCATGACGAAGTCTCACGACTTCCAACCCCATCACCCCAATTCCGCTTCCCCCTCTTCCCCATATATACATTAGGAAATGGTATATAAATCCTGCACTTTTTGTCGTGCGATTTTAAGTACACATAAAACTACCTCCAGGAATACTATAAATATTCTTTGTATTTCACCACTATCGATAGTTGTATCGAAAACGAAAAGATGATCAAAATTTGGGGACATAAAACGGGTTTGTGGGGATTGTGTTAGGACTATCCCTTTCGTGAATATCAATCAATAAAAATTTATTTTCAAATAAGTGTATTAATGTATCACATCTTAGTATTTATTATAAAGTACAATTATGAAATTAACTAAACTTATTAAAGAACAAGTATCAGAGAGGAGAGCTAAAATTCTATTATCTGAGGATCAGCTCCGCCGCTTGGCTTTTAGAATAATCAATGAACAGGAACAAGGAACCATAAAGAATACCCACTTAATAAAACAAAATTCCAATGTCAAGAAGAAATAGACCAGAAATCAAGTATCCGGAAATTGCAGTGTTTGCATTATCAAAAGAATCTCAAATGAACGAGGATGTTCATAAAAGTGAATGCTATTATTTCATGTTAGATAAGATTGAGCAAATGATGAGAATGAATAATGTTAAGAGCAACAAGTTTGGAATATCGGGTTATAAAGAAGACGTAGCTGCTTATCTTGCATTTTACCTTGAGGTATATCTTTATAAAGATATTGAGGTAAGACTAATGGATGATATCAATGAGTATGACCCAGATATCATGCCAGACAACTTTCGCTAGGGATCCTAAATTTGATCCCCTTGCATAACAGCAAGCAATCCAATTGTTTGTGCATTGCCAATAAACATTCAACCCTGATCACTGTGGAAAAATTGTATGGCATTTGTGTTTGTGACTTCCTGACAACTGTCAGGAGGTTCTTTTTTATACCATGTCCGTTAATTCTATTAAGAGACATGCATCTAGTTGATATTCAATGATAGTCTAGTTTTAGCACGATTTTATGACTTAAAATGAGGTAAAAGGCTGGTTTTACGACTTTGTGGCTCTACATTAGCCAAAACACATTTTATGACCACAACTATTGAAAAAACAAGTGATTATTTAACCACTGACGAATTAAAACGATTGAACAGGTATTTCAAAAAGGAGCAGAACTATCAAATGGCGCTACTAATAGAGTTTGGATTTAGGA
>CAILKS010000074.1 GCA_903834855.1 uncultured bacterium
AGAAAGTGTTACTTATCTGGAAAGCCACTTTGGGGTAAACAGTGTTACAAAGGATCGCGACTAGTTAGAGAAGATATGAATCTTGTTGTACATGGTGATTACTACATAGAGAAGTCGGAATTTATATTTTGGAATTTAAGAGGAAAACAATGAATAAGTTTATTAAAAGATTATTTGGTATTGACAAAATTGAAGCAGTCAAACATGCGGCAGATGAAGCAGCGTTAGCAGCTCTCAAGGCTGCAGACGAGGCAAAAGAATTAGAACGCCAAATTAAGATGGGCCCTAAGGAATTGGCCACAGAAAAGAAAGAACCTTGGGTAGCTGTATTAGATACTCACGTTAATAAAGATAATATTCGTAATGGATTCTTCGAGCTTGACTGGAATGAATACTTTGTGCTACAATTGAAAGAAGCTGGATACAAAGGCGATACTGAAGAAGCCGTCGTTGATAAATGGTTCCAAGAACTTTGTAGAGGCGTTGGAAATGAAGATGGCATATCTGACATAGATCGTCGGAATGCTGGATTCATTAATGTAAATAATTTAGGTAATGGAAAGACTGAGGTTTTTTAATGTCAAAGACATATATTCTCGTAGATACTGCTAATACATTTTTTAGGGCGCGGCACGTTATTCGTGGTAGCCTAGAAGACAAAGTTGGCATGAGTTTGCAAACAGTGTTTATGAGTGTGCGTAAAGCATGGCGTGAATTTAAAGGAGATCATGTTATCTTCTTTCTAGGGGGGCGCAGCTGGCGTAAGGATCACTATCCTCCTTACAAGAGACAACGAACAGAGGCTCGTGCTGCCCAGAGTCCTCGCGAGGCGGAAGAAGATCGTGTGTTTTGGGAAACATTTGATCAATTTAAAGATTTCATTACTGCAAAAACTAATGCTACAGTTTTACAGCATAAACAATTAGAAGCTGATGATTTGATTGCAGGTTGGATCCAAAGTCATCCAAATGACACTCATGTGATTATTAGCACAGATGGAGATTTTGCACAACTTATTGCACCTAACGTAAAACAGTACAACGGTGTAATGACAGTTACTACAACTCACGAGGGCTACTTTGATGAGAAGGGTAAGTATGTTGTTGACAAGAAAACTAGTTTGCCTAAAGGGCCGCCTGACCCAGAATGGTTGCTGTTCGAAAAGTGTATGCGTGGCGATACATCTGATAATATCTTTAGCGCTTATCCAGGCGTTCGTGAAAAAGGTACAAAGAATAAAGTTGGCCTACGCGAAGCATTTGCCGACAGAGAAAGTAAAGGCTACTCGTGGAACAATCTCATGCTCCAAAAGTGGGTAGATCACGAAGGTGTAGAACATAGGGTACTTGACGACTACCATCGAAATAAGCTATTATGTGACTTAACTGCACAGCCCGAAGAAATCCGCAAATTGATTAAAGAAGCAATTGAAGACGAGCTTGCTAAAGAAAAGAGTATTTCTCAAGTAGGAGTTAGATTTCTTAAATTCTGTGCAGAATATGATTTACAAAAAATCAGTGAACAGGTTCAAAGCTATGTTGAACCACTTAACGCAAGGTATATTTCATTATGAGCTCAACTGCTAAAGTTTTAATTCCAGAACAAGAATGGTTAATTAGAGAACACGACAATAAGATAGGGTCAGTGAGTAAGGTTAAAAAGGGTTACTTATTTTTGCGAAAAGGCAAAGCAATTCCTTTTCGAGATTTATCTGATCTTAAAGCACAATTAGGAATCGCACTGTTTGAAGGAGGTATTAATAAAGTTAAGAATACCATGCCTGAATCAAAAAATTATGTAATATATGACTATCCGTGCAGTAGCAAGCCATATGAACCAGTGTACAGTGTAAAAGAAAGGTTGCCTCTCTATGCTAAGAGCGACAAGAGTAAAAGTCAATATTG
>CAILKS010000075.1 GCA_903834855.1 uncultured bacterium
GATTTGAATAGGGGTCGCGAATCTGCTTCAAGTATAGCGAGGCAGATTTGTGACCAAATCCCATCGACCGCGCAAAATATTAAATCCCGAAACTTTTATGTTTCGGGATTTAATATTTTATTTCTCATCCTTAACTTTCCACCCTTCGTATACTCCTGCATTTTTTAGAATTGCTTTTGTATATCTTTCATATTCAAAAAGTGGGCATAAAGTTGCACGATTAGGTGAAATAGAACAAGAGACATTTACACTCTTGTCTTGTTTTTCTTTATTTTGAAACATGAAACCAAAAGTCATGTTTACAATATCAAAAGAATTAAATTTATCAACAAAACCAAGTTCCTCTAATGTTTCTTTTAATGATTGCATATCACTATATTCTACCGATGTTGGTAGTGCTATACGGAGCTTCTTTTTTCCATTAGCATACGAAAATGTTACAGACTTTATAGATGCTTTTATAAAAGGAAAATCTTTCGTATATTGGGTAAAGCTAAAAGAAAGATTTTTAAGAGTTGTCATATTATAGTTCTCAACTTTTTCTTCATAACCACTATTACAAATAACACGTAAAAAAGTATCCATAAAAATCATCTTTTGCTGCTTGGAAACATTGCCAGCTATTAAGACAACTTCCTCATTAGGTATATAAGCTATACGTACTGATTCAATTTTCCGAACAACATGCTTATTATCTATTTCACCAGTTTCATTATTTAATTTACTTTGTATATCATAAGAACCCTGGAATTTTGATTCTAAATATAAAATATCATCTAAGAATAAATATTCCATTTCTTGTTCTGTGGCATTGTCATCTTTATTTGCTAGACGAGTAAACTCACGAGATAATTCTGTTAGCCTGCTTTCAATATCTATTTTTTTAATTTCCTTTGCCTCGTATGAAATATAACTTTTTGATGAATAGAAAGGATAAAAGAAGGCAAGTTTTTTTGCGATATCTTCGTGATATAAATATAAATAAAGAACGACGTCATTATCATTTTTACATTCTATTTCTGGTTCAAATGGTATTCCAGTTTCTTCCTTAAATAATTTTTTACCAAGTGACGCAGTGTGAGAACTTGTAATTGATGAAATATAAGATAGTTCTTTTATTATTTCTAAACGTTTTTCCGGGTCTAGGGACTTCACTGAGTCTTCCATTAAAGATATAGCTAGTTTTCTAGGTGTTTGTTCATTTATTTCAAAAAATAATTGTACCCCGTGATTAGTGGCTAATTTTTCTATTAATTTATGAGCAGATATTTTTGAAAAGTATTTTTTGGTTGAAAATGATTGAGACATAATTAGATAGTAGATAATGGAAAATAGTAGGTGGAGAGTAGTTTAACATATGACTATTAAAAAAATTAAAATATTTTACATATATAATTTAGCGTGTTAGTGTACCTATTATTATGTTGCAGATAATTTTTAGAGAAACAGTTAGTTTTTTTGGACTTGTTTGGCTAGTTCTTAATTTTATATGGCTTGGGTTTACTTCGTTTTTAGATTGGTTGGAATGTGTTTCTCATCCAATACTAAAAGCTAATCCATTCTGGGCTCAGTTTGGTTTCTTTTTTGTAAGTCTATTATTTCTACCGTTTCCATGGTGGGTTTCATTTATTTTTATATTTTTACCACCAATGTTTGCCGCGTCATTATTGATATTTTTTTATTTGTTATTTATCGCTTCTCTTTCTTTTGGAATTGTATTTGTCTAAATCCTGTATAATATATTTATGAGATTTGAAGAAAAAGTAGCCGGACTTAGAATAAAAAAACATCAAGGAAGGGAAACAGGGGAATTTTTGGAAGATGTGAAAGCACTAGCCGATGGTGAGGCTTATGAATATTTATTGGGAGAGGTCGATTTTTGCGGAGCAAAAATCGACCTTAGTTTACGTCCAATGATTCCACGACCTGAAACAGAATTTTGGATTAAACAGGTGATAGAAAATATTAGAGATGGTGAAAGTTTTTTTACAATCAGAGCACTTGATCTTTTTTCTGGATCTGGAAATGTTAGTCTTGCGATTTTAAAGAATATTCCAGAATCATCAGTAGATATGATTGAATTTGATCCAAAACTTAAAAATCAAATAGAAATATCTATATTAAAAAATAATATTAAAAAAACCCGTACACGAATTTTGACAGGGGACACTTGGGAAGGTGCTGTTGGTATGTATGACGTTATAACTGCCGTACCACCGTATGTACCACCACAAATGAAGGATGAGGTAATGCAAGAGTTACATGCAGAGGCGCCACTTTCATTTTTCGATAAAGAAGATGGATATTATTATCACAAACAAGTTTTATCCAAAGCAAAAGACTTTTTGAAAGAAAAAGGAATTTTATATTTAGAATTTGATATTACTCAACGTGAAAAAATAGAAGAATTAGCAAAAGAATTTGGCTGGACAAATTACTCTTTCCTAAAAGATCCATACGGCCACGAATTTGTAATAATGCTTGTGAAATAATTATAATTTTTGTTTTATTTTTTGTATTTAAATAAAAACTAAAAATTAAAAACTAAAAATTTACTCAAGTTAATCTAATAATAAAAAACACGGCTAAATTTGACATTTCTTAACATATTTGCTATAATAGATCCATTATTTCCTTATGGATATCCATGTGTAGTCAGGTTTTATTTGACGCGTTGTGGCTAACCATAGAGCTATCATTCTAGATAGACGAGTATTCTTCACAAAAAGAATCAAAGCGCAAATAATTCATTAACCAAAATAAATTTAGGATTTAAAGACCTAAATTAACCTAATCTAAGGTTTAGAAAATTGAATGAGATTCGAGGAAAAACCAAAGTTTCAAGGATATGTACGAATAGTACATAGACAAAGAAACTTGATGTTTTGACGAAGAAGGTCGTCTATTTTGTAAAGCTTATTAAAATTTATGTATACTATTACTACTGGTGGTTCATCTTCATCTGAAGCTGGCTCACGCACTCGTTCACCAAGTCCTCGTTCACGTTCTCATTCACCATCGTCATCTTCATCGTCACGTGAAGGTGGTTACTCACACCCTCGATCATCTCAGGGCGGCTATTCACGCGACGGAGGTTCTTCTCGTGGAGGATATCAATCACGCGCACCATCTCGTGGAGGATTTTCTCGTGGAAGAGCTGCCGCACCACGCGCATTTAATGCAAAGCGTGGTTTCAGAAAGGATTATATCGATGAAAAACTTTTTATTAATAAAGAAGCTGGAGTTACAGAAACAGATCACTATAATCCAAAAAACAAGTTCACTGATTTTAATATCGCAGAACTTTTGTCAGCCAACTTAACTGCAAAAGGACTTATCAGTCCATCACCGATACAAGATCAGGCTATTCCTGAAGTTTTACTTGGAAAAGATGTTATCGGTATTGCGTCTACTGGTACAGGAAAGACTGCTGCATTTCTTATTCCTTTAATTAACAAACTTGTTGCTAATAATGATCATAAAATGATGGTTCTTTGTCCAACACGTGAACTTGCACAGCAAGTGGAAGCAGAATTTGTCGCGTTTACTCGTGGAATGAAACTTTTCTCGGTATCTTGTGTAGGAGGAGCACCAATTATGCGTCAGATAAAAGAGCTTGAACTCGGAGTAAATGCTGTTATTGGTACACCGGGACGTGTTAAAGATCTTATCGAGCGTGGAAAAATCAAAATGGCATATTTCGATAGTATTGTACTTGATGAAGCTGACCGTATGCTAGACATGGGATTTATTGATGATATGCGTACTATTTTAGGGGCTATGCCAAAGACAAAGCAAGGACTTTTCTTTTCTGCGACATTTTCTCCTGACATTAAGCGTTTATGTACTGACTTCTTAAATAATCCGATTACTATTTCTGTTAAAACTCGCGACACTGCTGCATCAGTTATGCAAGATGTTGTGAGAGTAAATGGAGATAATGAAAAAGTTGAAGCGCTACACGAAATTCTTAACAAGCCAGAGTATTCTAAAGTTCTTATTTTTAGAGAAATGAAAAGACACGTTGATGGATTAGCGGCTGAACTTACAAAAAGAGGATTCAAAGCTCTTGCACTTCATGGTGATATGCATAATCGCGAACGTGAACGTGCGGTTAAGGCACTTGAAACAGGAAAAGTACAAGTTGTGATTGCAACTGACGTTGCAGCACGTGGACTTGATATTTCAGATATTTCACTTGTTGTGAATTATGATATTCCAAATAACTATGAAACTTATATTCATAGAATTGGAAGAACAGGAAGAGCGAAGAAACTGGGTGCCGCCATCACTTTTGTCCCAAAAAGATAAATATTTTGGCGATCTGCTTTGTTGCAGAATATTTTTCCTCTCGCAAAGTACTATTCGTACATTTTGGTCGAAAAAATATTCCGCACCTCGCATATCATCCAAAATCTTTATCTTTTAAGATGTTTAATGTTTAAATTAAAAATA
>CAILKS010000076.1 GCA_903834855.1 uncultured bacterium
AGGCTTATGAGTCCTGCGCTACTACCAACTGAGCTACGCCGACAAGTAATCATATTTATATCATAAAATTAAAATTTTTGCACATTCTTTTGTATCAAATTCAAAAATGCCATAGTTTTATATTTTATAACAGAACCCTTTGACACAGTAAGATGAAGCACCCCCATATAAGTTTCAAAGTTTGCATATACTTTTTTATGAGGTACTGTTATAAAAATTGTTTTTCCAAATTGATTTTTAGGAATCTTTAACTTTTTTGACCAAAAATTAATAACCACATTTTCTCTTTTTTTATGCTGATCATTAATATATAACTGTGGACACAATTGATTTTTACCTATACCAAAAACTATTTTTAAAAAATAGATAATAGTCAAAATAGCAACTGGATCAGAATTTACAAAAACAAATCTTCCTTGACTATCTTTAGAACCTTCTCCCCAATATAAACCAAGAGAAAGCATTAGAATATCTCTTTTTGATAATCGGCCGATTTCTTTGGTTGCCAGCTCTTTTGCATGATCTAATATATCAATCTTTTTTTGTTTATTAACTGCTGCACCTATCATTCTACCTTTATGTCCAGCTGTAACCATTTTTTTGTAAAGTTTTTCTTTTTGTTTTTCTGATAACAGAATATCTCTACACCAAACACTTGAAGTACTTCTTGACACATCAAGAAGTACAGCAATTTCTTTTATACTCATGCCAGATTGTCTCAACTTTAATGCTTCAATCTTTTTTAGTGATTTAGCCATATATATTAGTATATCAAGGGTTCTTTTTATTGCAATACTATTTATGCACTTAATTTAATCTTGTAATTTATTATAAATATGGTATTATATATCCACCTTTAGAAATATAGGGTATTAAATAAATATAGCGGAGTAGAGTAGAGGTAACTCACAGAGAGTTCAATAGCCCTCATAACCTCGGAGGTTATGAGTCTAGGTTTCAAAAGGTTTTTAAATGTTGATAAATATAGCGGAGTAGAGTAGAGGTAACTCACGAGGCTCATAACCTCGGGACACCAGTTCGATTCTGGTCTCCGCAACAAATATAGAAAAGAGTGATGCTCTCGCATCACTCTTTTCTATTAAATAGCCTTAAGCTCTTTGAATACGGCCTCATAGAGTGCATACGCCCTCTTCGCCTCCCTCTCTTCCAAAGAAAAGCTTGAACCTTCATGAGCAATTTTATTTCTAATCTTATGAGCATCCCATGCCAACTGCACAGTTTTGAAACTTGCAGCTCCTAACATTTCTCCAACATCATTTCCCTGATAGCCTTTTTCTTTTAAAACTTCAGCAAGCATTGTATCGGCTTCTAATATTCCTATTCTCCATAAAGTGCTAGTTGGGCTAGCCATATAGCCCTCAATAATCGCCCAACGTGGATGTGCTTCAAACTCTTCATGTGTTGGTGTATGTGGTGGAACATATTCCCCTACAGCAAGACCCTCTATGCCAGCTAATCCTAATAAATTTTCAGCCCGAGCAGTATGTGAACCATGGCTGTGACTATCGTCAAAATGATGTTCATAATGAACCATTGATGACCAATACTCATAAATAAACCATAAAAGAAATAGAACAAAAAGTACTAGCCCGATAATTGCTAATATAGAAAATATTTGTGCCATAAAAGCTAATAATGGACTTTGTATATGTAGCTGAAGCGCTTCCGTCTGTTTAGAAAAATCCAGTGTAGCAATTTGACCAATATTATTTGGATCAAGTGGGTAAGTATCCATACCGTCTGGTATTCCGTCTCCATCAGTATCTTTTAAATGTGGATCAGTACCCAATTTAGCTTCCATTACATCACTTAAACCATCTTTATCGGTATCTAAACCATGAGATGAAATTACTGGATCAAGCGGAGATTCGTCACGACCATCAATTATTCCATCATGATCAGTATCATTATTTAATGGATCTGTACCCAAAACTAATTCTTGACCATCTAGTAATCCATCATGATCAGTATCAGGATCTTTTGGATTAAGATTATGTGAAAGCTCATAGCTATCTGGAATACCATCTCCGTCTGTATCTTTTGGTGACATACCAAAAATTTCTCTAACATAATCAGAAAAAGTATAATCTGCTTGAAAACGCTCTTTTAATTGTGCACTTGTTAAATTACTTGGATCATTAGGTGCTGGATCAGACACGTCTGGTATTCCATCCCCATCAGTATCTTTTAAATTGTATCCAAGTTTTTCTGCCATCCTCTGCCACAAAGAAATATGGACCTCAACCGGAGGAACGGCAGCATTTTGTGCAGCAAAATAATTATCAAACCATCCACGGTCTCGCAATCCATCCCAATTTCTTTTTTCCTGTAAAGCCAAATAATCTTCCGGCCTAGTACGCAACACTACAAAAAGCCATGTATATTTTATCCAAAGTAAAAAATCATAAACTCTATTGAAAAGATAATCTAAGGAATAGGAAGACATGGGGACAGTTTATAGTTACTGGTTACTAGTTAATAGTAACACAAAAAGACATAGTCTTTTTGTGTATTAAACCAATAACTACCAACTAGTAACCATTAACTAACCCAGCTTTTCGAAGTCATACCCGATAGTGAACAACATATCTTCACGCATATGTGGAGATATAAATTGAATACCAAGAGGTAAACTACCTTCTGTCTTTCCTGATGGTATAGAAATAGCCGGAACTCCAACAATATTAACTGGTACTGTAAAAATATCAGCTAAATACATAGCTAGTGGGTCTTGTGACTTTTCCCCTATTTTAAAAGCCGGTATTGGAGAAGTTGGTGTTGCAATAATATCAACATCTTTAAAAACACGGACAAATTCTTTTTTTAACATCTCTTTTACAAGATTAGCTTTATTGTAATAAGAATCATAATAACCAGAAGATAAAACATATGTACCGATCAAAATTCTACGACGAACTTCTGCACCAAAACCAGCAGTACGACTCTCAAAATAACTCTGTATACTTGTTTCCCCAGGATGAGAAAGACCATAACGAATACCATCATAGCGAGCAAGATTACTAGAAACTTCTGCTGGAACGATAATATAATAAACAGCTAATGCTTTTTCTAAATGTTCTATATTAACATCTTTAATTTCATAACCAGAATTTTTTAATTTTTCAATTGATTCATTAAAATTTTTAAGAACTTCTGCATCGATACCATCTCTTTCAATAAAAGCTCTCGGTACCCCAATAATCTTTCGCATCTCATTTGTATTTTCTGCTATCTTATCTCTGTTATCCGTTATCTTTCCCAAAGAAGTACTATCATTTTTATCATACCCTGCTATAACTTTATAAACTTCTTCTACATCACTAACAGACTTCCCGAATGGACCAATTTGATCAAGCGAACTTCCGAGTGCCATAACACCATAACGTGAAACTCTTCCATAAGTTGTTTTCAATCCAACAATGCCACAAAATGATGCTGGTTCACGAATAGAGCCTCCAGTATCAGACCCTAATGCAACTGGCACCCCTCCATAAGCCACAACAGCCGCAGAGCCGCCAGATGAGCCACCTGCTACCCGTGTTGTATCATGAGGGTTCTTTGTAACACCATAGGCAGAATTCTCTGTAGATCCACCCATCGCAAATTCATCCATATTTGCTCTTCCAAATAAAATAGCGCCAGCATCACGCAACTTTTCTACAACTGTCGCATTATATGTCGCAGTATAATTTTCCAAAATTTTTGATCCACCAGTTGCACGCTCACCTTTTACTAAAATATTATCTTTTAAAACTATTGGTATACCCGTTAATGTTGTTGCTGTACCTTTCGCAAACATTTCTTTTGCATGAGAAATTTCTGCATTAATTAATTCATCAGAATATATTCCAAGCAATGCATGAATATCTCCATCTTTTTCATTAATTGTTTTTCGACAACTTTCAACTAGTGCCTCAATAGTAAGGCTTCCTGATTTAATTTCCTCATGTAATTGTTTTAGCGTTTTATTCATGTATGTATTTTGTGTTTTGTATTTCTTGAAACTTGAAACTAAAAACTTGAAACTATTTTAGAACCTGTTCTACCTCCACAAAACCATTCTTTACTTTCGGAGCATTCGCTAGTATTGCATCAGTATTTGAACCAGTTTCTCTAGTAATAATATCTTCTCTTACAACATTAAAAACATCTTCCTCTCCGCGTAGAATAGCCCCCTCAACAGAATTAATCTCTGATACATAACCCAAAATAGACTGCAAATCTACAAGCATTTTCTGCTTTTCTTCAGGTGCAATCGTAATGCGCGCTAAATTTGATAAATTATCTAAATCTTGTTCTGTTAATGACATAGGAAGATTATAACATATTCACAAGTTCGCTTTCATCTATAATTTTTATCTCAAATTTTATAGCATCATCACGTTTACTTCCACCTCCCTCGCCCGCTAATAAATAATCTGTACTCTTAGAAATACTAGCTGTAACTTTTCCACCATTTTTCTCAATTAAATCCTTGGCTTCATCACGAGAAAGTTTTGGAAGTGTGCCAGTAATCACAAAAGTTTTATTAAATAATTTTCCATCAACTATGGCTTTTTCGGAAATTATTTTTAAATTTGGGATTAGATGCGCGAGTAATTTTTGATTCGAAGTATTTGCAAAATAAGAAACGAGCGCATCCGCTACCTTTTCCCCGACCCCTTCAATACCTGATAATTTTTCCAACCGAGCTTCACTAATTTCTTTAAAATTAGAAAAATGTTTTGCAATATCTTTTGCTGTCTGTTCACCCACATGACGAATACCAAGTGAATATAAAAATCTATGAAGTGGCACTATACGAGAATTTTCAATCGAAGCAATAATATTGGATGCTGACTTTTCTCCAAAACCTTCCAATCCTTCTATATCTTCTTTTGTGAGTTTATAAATTGAAGAAGCATCAGTAATTAATCCAATGTCATGAAAAGTTTCAATTATTCTTTCACCCAATCCATCTATATTCATTCCTTTTTTACTAACAAAATGAATTAACCCTTCTAAATGCTGAGCTTCACATGATTTATTTAAACAATAAAGTGCAGCAGATAATTCTTTACCAATTTGTATACGTGATAATTTACTATCACATGATGGGCAATTTGTAGGCATAACAAAAGTCTTTGCGTTCTTCGGACGTAATTCTTTAAATACATCAAAAATTTCTGGTATAACATCTCCCGCTTTTCTTAAGCTAACAGTGTCCCCAACTCTTACATCTAATCTTTTTATTTCATCTTCATTATGAAGAGTCGCACGAGACACAGTAGATCCAGCAAGTAAAACTGGTGCCAGTTCAGCCACAGGGGTAATAGCTCCAGTTCTCCCAACTTGTACAGTTATATCAAGTAATTTAGTTGCTACAACTTCCGCTGGAAATTTATAAGCAATTCCACCACGAGGTGATTTAGCAGTATAACCAAGCTCATCCCATAACTTTCTTTCATTTATTTTTATAACAAGACCATCTATTCCATAATCTTGTGTATGTCTTTTCTCTATCCACTTCTCATAAAAAGTTTGAGCTTCTTTTAAATTTTTACAAACTTTTCTATCTTTATTAACTAAAAATCCAAATTTAGAAAGCAGTTCCAGTTCTTCTTCCTGTGTTTTTGGGTAATCTGTTGTCTTTTGTCTGTTGTCTATTGTCTGTTCCACATCATAAGCATAAATTTGAATATTACGTGTTGCGACAATTTTTGGATCAAGTTGTCTTAATGTCCCTGCTGCCAAATTACGAGTGTTTGCATATAATGCCAACCCGTCTTTTTCACGCTCTTTATTTATTCTCTCTAAATCTTTTTTCTTCATCCAAGCTTCACCAATCACAATAAAAGAAACTTTTTCCGGTAAAACTAAAGGAATAGATTTAACTGTTTTTATATTTTCAGTAATGTCTTCACCTATTTCCCCGTTTCCACGTGTCGCAGCACGAACAAAATTCCCATCTTCATAAGTTAAAATAACTTTAAGTCCGTCTATTTTCATTTCTGCAACATAAGTTGGGGTTTCTTTTATGTTTTCTTTTTTAAGAATTGTTAAATTTCTTTCTTCCCAATCAAGTAATTCTTTAAAATTAAAAACATTATCAAAACTCCACTGCTTAACAGTGTGTGTTACTTTTTCAAAATGGTCTATTACATCCCCTCCAATACGAACTGCTGGAGAAAGTGAAGAGTAAAAATCTGGATTTTCTTTTTCTAATTTTTCAAGCTCACGCATTAAAGAATCATAAACCTCATCAGATATTTCTGGCTTATCATGTACATGATAAAGAATACGATGGCGCTCCAAAAGCCTTCTTAATTCCCCTATTCTTATACCAATTTCTTTCTTATTCATGTGTCAATTATAGCATGGGGCAGACAACAGACATTAGACATTAGATTTTAGATAATACAAATACAAAAATACGATAATTGACTAAATTGTATTATCTTCATTAGAAATCAGATGCAGTACGAGGCGCCTAAGAATTTTTTAAGGAAATGTACGGGGTAGTACATTGACGAGAAAAATTCTGTAGCAACGAAGTAATGCGCTGATTTCTAATGAAGACTATTTGATTTCTGTTTCACTTATTACGGCCCGCTCTACCGGTGCAGAACCTCTCGTGCCTGGGCAACTTGCATAACCTTGTGAAATTATCTGGCGATAATTAGATGTTTTATTTACTGTGACCTTTGCACATCTTTCTGTAGAGTCACCCAAATTTATATGTAAAGTAAATATGGAAGTTCTTCCACTTTCTAATCCACCTGTAGAATTAGTACGCGAATAAGCTTGTGTAATAAAACCATTAGTTGCAGGATTAAAAATCTCAGATGTAGCACATTTAATACTGTTACCATTATAAAGAGTGACGGGCGTTAATGATTTCAAGACTCTTTCTTCATTTACTTTTCCAAGAACAGCTGCTGCATCCATTGAATTACTAGACTCAAAAATTCCCAAACCAGTTGCTGGATCGATATAAGCATCATCTATTGCGATTGCACACATAAGACCATTATCTGCTGCATAATAAGAAAATTGACTATCCCTAGATAACTTAGAAAAATAAAGTTCCTTTACTAGAATAAGAGATATAGCTGTAGAAACAGCTAAAAGAATAGAACATATCAATAAAGTAAAAGGTAAAACGAAGCCTTTCGTTTTAATTATTTTTAACCCTCTTATTATTTTATAAAAATTAAATTTAATCATATTATTTATGTATATGAAGAAAATCTATTAACTTAATTGAACGAGTATAACCATTTGACCTCCTAAAAGTAACTGTAGAAATAACTCTAAGGTCATCATTATAACTTGCATCTCTTCCAGCAAAAGTTGGTATCGATTCTATCTGAACTTTTCTAGTAAAAAATGTTGGTCCACCAGCTACTCCACGTATTCCAGCACAAACATATAAATTAGTAGCTGTTAAATACAAACTACTACATGCGGAGCTCGTGGATACATATTTTGTAGGTGCTATATTTTCATTTGAAGTCATATCAATAAAATCGTAAGAACAACCAGCTGCCGCAAAACAGGATGGTGAAGTAGCAAGATATTCCTTAAAAACCCTCCATGAGGTTTCACTTGGTATATCAAAAAGACCATCTAAATCGCCATCTGTTGACTGACAGACTGAATTTATCGATGTGTCACTAACACACTTTAGATAAATTGATTCCTGTAAATGATGTAATAATTCAGTTGCTTCTTGTGCTAAATATGTGGCAGTCATAACATCTTTAGTTTGTTTTGCATAACTAGAAGCATTCATCGCAACTGTGAGTGGGCCCAAAATAACTATCGTAACAATAAATATTGATACAAGCGTCTCAACTAATGTGAAAGCTTTAATACTTTTTAAGTTTGTATTTTTCCTAATAAATTTGTAAATTTTTAAAAAATCTTTCATATATTATTTATCAATTTTTCTAGATGAGATTGTGGTTTGAGCAGTAAATTTTACTTGATTTGTCTGTGATTTTGTTGTTACCCCGGTAATAGAAACTGTTATTACTGGTTGTACAAAATCAGGTGTACTAGAAACACTGGTTCCAGTACCTTTTACATAAAAAAATAAACTGTTTATTTTTATATCCGAAGCGGTAACTTGCATTGGTGCTGAATTTAAATCACCTTCTGGTAATAACTTTTTATAAATAGCGTTACTGGATACATAAAAAGCAATTCTATCATTTGGATGATTAAGAGACGTTAATCCGTTCGCTGGCTTAAAAACTATAGCAGTATTTCCTGTAGGGTAAAGACAGTCCTGACGATCTGGCATCGTAGCTGGAAAAGCTTGTATGAAAGCAAAATCAGTACAATAAAATTGTGAGCCATAACGAATATCACGAACCATTTCTTCTATTGCAAGATTAATTCCATCTATAACTATTTGAGTTTGTTGCAATTTAACATTAACAGCTTGAGCTGAAAATAAAGCCCCTATAGCAACAGTCATAATAGTAGAGAAAAGGGCAATAACCACCATTAATTCTATTAAGGTAAATCCTTTTAAGGATTTTTTTGATTTAAATTTAAAAAGATATTTCATATTTTAAATACATGAGGCTATAGCTGTACGAATCATGCCAGAATTATAAACCTCAACTGAGCGAGTGTGACCATTTGAATACTTTATGGGTGACTTAAATTCAATACAGGCTTTAGAATAATTAGTTGTTTTAGAACCATTTAGGTAAATACTTGGTCTAGGACTTGGTCTCACAAAAGAAACAGTTAATGATGTATTTGGGTCTGATGAACAAACAGATGAAGGTGCCTGACCAACGCATATTTTTGTAATTTTATATCCAGAAGGAAGAGTCGTATTACTACTTGTCTCATCTATTGGTGTCAAATCATATAGACCGTTACCAATAGGAAGACCATAGGAACTTTGTCCACCTCCATTGCCCACTCCAACGCTGTCCCCAAAGAGTTTTATAGAACTAAGAGTATTTCCTCCTACTAAATTGATATAAATACCATAACCGCCTAATGAGGAATTAACTGAGTCAATCGCACTACCTCTTATTTGAGCTTCTCTTATAAGTAGGGTTGTAGTTTGTACATTATTTATCAATGTCATTCTAATTGCAGACTCTGGATAATTAGAAAGTAACAACCATGTCATTAGCATCATAATAGCTATACTAACCATCAGCTCTACCAGAGTAAAACCACGTACTGATCTTTTAAAGAGAGATAGTAACTTCATCTTTCAATAGTAACATTAAGCAAAAAAAGAAGCGATGGAAAATATGTCAATGTCTGTGAACAATACAAATAAGAAAGCAAAAACAATAAACGGAACAAAAGGCATAGTCATATTTTTTCTCTTACTTTTTTCTGTTAGAAAATACTTAATTGCACCGAAAATTGCTCCAACCCAAATAGAAATTAAGAAAACTGCCATACCTTGTGCAATCCCAAAAAATGCACCAACACCGAAAAACAAAACTATATCTCCAAAACCAAGATTTTTTCTTGAAACAATCCAAAGAACAAGAAATGGTGAAGCAATTACAATGGGTGCAAGAATTATGAGCCAACTCGGATCACTGATATAAGACTTAACTAGAATAGCTAAAGTTAAAACTAAATACCCAAAAAGATAAGATACTGGTATATATGAATGAGATCTATCATACAAAGCCATCACGCCAAGGGTGATAAACAACAAAGTATAATAAATAAGCCAGATAACCGCTAAAGCATAAGAGACTTGTCCGCTTAAAAAGAAATGATACAAGAGCACAAAAACTAAACCATATATTGATTCTATAACTAATGCAGATATACCATAATGACTTTTACAATATCTACATTTTCCACGAAGGAATAAATAAGAAAATATTGGGAAGAGGTCGGTAATGCGAAGTGCCTCTCCGCAGGAGAGGCACTTGCTACGAGTCTTTATTATAGAAGCAACATTAAGTCTTGTAGAAACAACTTGTACAAAACTTCCGACTGATGCACCAAAGAAGAAAGAAATAATGTAGAACACAGAATAAATAAACCTTAGTATTGATTTGTTATATCAAATACACAGTCTGCTGTGGCAGTACAGTTTATATCAGCGCCTTCAGAACCAACGAAGTCAGCATTTGTTGCGGTTCCAATCATACCAGCCGCCCAATCTGGATATGAAATTGGAGTAATAGGACCATTAAACCAAACACAAGCCGGAGGGGTCAAAACTATAGCATTAGCGGTTGCACCGGTGCAATCTCTATCACTCTTAAGAGCTTCTGCATACACATCTAAGTGAACACCTAGGTGATAAGCAAACTGTGTAGCTACTCCTCCTGCTGGAGTTCCTGTATAAACTACATAAGCAAATCTATCTCTAACTGGCACAGCAGCAGCATTAGCAGCCAACAAAGCATATGTAGGTAAAACTGGCATATATTGAGGTGCTAACAATGCTAAAGATGCTGGATATTGACCATTTGCCTCTGCATATTGTTCAAGCGCAGACGCAACTGATTTAATTTCAGCCATTTTCTTTACATCCTTTGCTTTCTTACGAGCGTTTTGAATTGGGGCTGCAATAATAGTTGAAAGTAAACCAATAATAGCGATAACCACCAAAAGTTCAATAAGTGTAAATCCACGTAAACCTTTTTTCATAATTGTGTTTGACATATTTTTTTTCTATCTTTAGTAGATAACTATAAGTATAGTACTGTATAAGAAAAGCACAAGGAAAAGTGGGGATAGCAAAAGTAGCAGGAAGCAATTAGCAAATAGCAATTAGGGTATTAAATTCAAAATTGGTGGCCAAAGGCCACCAATTTTGAATTTTCCTTATTGCTAATTGCTGCTTGCTATTTGCTATTCCCTTATTGCTAATTGCTTTCTGCTTACTACTAGCTAATTGCTGAAGATAACGAATACATAGGTAGAAGAACGGCTGACACCAATACCCCAACGCCAAGTCCTAATCCAACAATCATAGCTGGCTCAATAAGTCCGATAACAGCATCAATAGAAGTATCCAGTTCACGACGATAAAAGTTAGCTAAATTTTTCAAAATATATCCCAATTCCCCTGTTTCCTCACCAATATGCACCATTTGAATCAAAATATTTGGAACAAGAGGCTCTTCATACAAAGCTTTAGAAAAAGCTGTACCTGTTTGAACTTTTTGAGATACACGACCAAGAAGTTTCTTATAAACAGTATTATCCACAACATCTGCGGTTATATCAATAGCTCGAACAATAGGCACACCACTGGAAAGCATGGTATTCATATTATCCGCCAATCTTTGTAAAAATATTCTTTGTATTAAAGTTTTTATTACTGGTAATTCTGACATTACTTCATCAACTTTTTCCTTGCCTTCTGGGGTATGTGCCCATCTATAAAATAACCAACCACCTATAATCATGGCAGGAAAAGCAAACATCCAATATTTTACGAAAATATTTGATATTCCAAGAACAATTCTTGTTACTGTGGGGAGTTCTGCACCTTGATCTGCAAAAAGTGCTGCCATTTTTGGAATAACAAAAGTAAACATGGCAATCATAATGACGATAAATGTCCCAACAACGAATGATGGATATGTTAAAGCCTTTTTTATTTTCTCTATGAATAATTATTGCAACTGAATCAGAACCACAGATTTAGAAGGCAATACTGCACTGACCTTACCATTGGCAACAGTTACATTTTTGAAATCCGTCATTGAAGAT
>CAILKS010000077.1 GCA_903834855.1 uncultured bacterium
GATGAACAATTAGACTTTACAACTGTATATGCTATTGGTCGCCAAGGTATTGCAATGAGAAGTATGGATGATGAAAAGAAAGATTTAACACCGTTACTTGATGTGATTCTTGAAAAAGTTCCAAAGGCAACAGGAAATATAAATAATCCATTTAAGGCTCAAGTGTTTAATCTAGCTTATGATAATTTCCTTGGACGTATGGCTGTAGCTAGAATTTATGATGGTATAGCAAAAGTTGGTGAAGAAATTATTGTAAAAAAGGCAACTGGCGAAACAAGAAAAGGTAAAATTACAAAAATTTATACTTTTAACGGTATTGAAAGAGTGGATGCACAAACCGCTGAGGCTGGAGATATTGCTATGATCGCAGGGTTTTCTGATATTTTCATTGGTGAGACATTTATAAAAAATGCTGATCAAGAACCTATGGAAGCCATTCATATTGATGAGCCAACAATTGCTCTTCACTTTTTGGTGAATGATTCACCATTTGCTGGTAAGGAAGGGAAATTTGTTACAGGTCGCCAGATTCGTGACAGACTAGAAAAAGAACTTGAAATAAACGTTGGTCTTCGTGTTGATTTTGATATGGATAAATATTTAGTTTATGGTCGTGGAGAACTTCACATTGGTGTTTTGCTTGAGACAATGCGTCGTGAAGGTTATGAGCTTCAGGTGTCACAACCTCAAGTTATTTTCCATGAAAAAGATGGAGTTAAGGAAGAGCCATATGAAGAACTTGTTATTGATGTACCAGTAGAATCATCTGGTATCGTTATGGAAAAGTTGGGACGTAGAAAGGCGATGATTACAGATATGTCAGAAAAGCATGGAGTGAATCGTATTAAGGCTGAGATTCCTACTCGTGGATTACTTGGATATCGTGGAGAATTCGTTATTGATACAAAAGGTCTTGGTATTTTATCAGCACGATATTTAAAGTTTGCCTCATACGCTGGAGAAATTACTCGTCGTCTTGTTGGGTCTATGACTTCAATGGCAAATGGTAAGTCACTAGCTTTTTCTCTTTGGAATCTTCAAGATAGAGGAGTTATTTATATTCTACCTAACACTGAAGTTTATGAAGGTATGGTTATTGGTAATACTTCAAAGGGTGAGGAAATGATGGTGAACCCGACAAAAGGAAAACAACTTTCAAACATGCGTTCCTCAGGTACTGATGAGGCTGTTACTCTTGTTCCAGCTTGGGAAATTACAATTGAACGTGGTCTTGAAATTATGAATGCTGATGAATATTTGGAAGTTACACCAAAGTCAGTACGTTTGAGAAAGCAATTGCTTACCGAATCCGACCGCGCTAAGTCAAATCGTAAATAAATCGAATCATCTACTGCGTTATGGAGCCTCTCGCACTCGGTCAATGTACTATTAAGTACATCTCTCTCGTGCGTTTCTCCATGCCTTGTATCTAATCCAATTTCTTTACGATTTAAGAAAATAGTAAGGTATACTGTTTCAATGTATAAACATAAACTATCTCATAAAGAAAAACGGGGAGCTATTTATTTTTTATTAGTGATACTTTTATGTTTTGTAGTTTTGTATGGATATAAGTGTGCTTCTACAAAAGTTTGTCAGCCTATGTTTTTAGAAAATGTATTTCGTAAGAATGTAGATATTACTTTTCCTAATGGGAAAATAAGTGCTATGGTTGTTGATACAAAAGAATCTCGTGAAGAGGGACTTTCTGGAAGAGAGGGTTTAAGTGATGGAGAAGGAATGCTTTTTGATTTTGGTATCTCAGGAAAGTTTGGTTTCTGGATGAAGGATATGCTTTTCCCAATTGATATGATTTGGATAAATAGTAATGGAATTATTGTAGATATAGTTGAAAATGCATTACCAGAAGATTATCCAAAGACATATATAAATAGTCCACCAGCATCTTATGTTCTTGAAATTGGTGCAAATAAATCTCGTGCGTATGGATTATTTTTAGGAAGTAAAGTAAATATTGGGAAATAATATAAATTGTATAATCTGAAAAAGAAAGTGCCACCCGTTAGGGTGGCACTTTCATATATTCTTTGTCTATAAGCCGAGTTCTGTATTTGTATAGACATTTATCTTGTCTCTACATTGCTGTAAAGATCTAGCGACACTCTTACAATGTAAACATTGTAAGCACGGTCTTGCACACACGTATGTATTTAGCCGTTTCAGCCGGACTAAACCGGATCGTTTCTGTTCGCAACACAATGGTCACCCATGATGGGAATTACCCACTACGCTTGTTATGTAAACATAACTATGTGCTCGGACTTTCCTCACGATATTTCTATCGCGCGTCTATCCAACAAAGAACTTCATAACGATACTACATTTTTATAGACATGTCAAAGTTTTTATTTATTATATGTTATAATAATACTTAATATGATTTTCAAGAATTCAGTACTACTCGCCATATTTTCGATGCTTTCAGTGTTGCTTGGTATTGTGCGTGACAGACTTTTATCTACCCATGTTGGAGTCGGTCCTATTCTAGATATTTATAATGCATCATTTCGACTTCCGGACTTTCTGTATGCAATGTCACTTGCCTTTGTAACGGCAGGAACAGTTGTACCGTTTTTAACTGTTGAAAATAAAGCAGGGGATGTTATTGATTCACGACATAGACTTTCTTCCATTTCACTTTTCTTTGCTGGAGTTGCATCACTTGTAGGTTTATTAATTGCAATTACTATACCACTATACGCACATATTATTGTTCCTGGATTTACATCTGAGCAAACAATTATTTTCATTAGTGTTACCAGACTGTTAATGATACAACCAATTTTACTTGGCATCACATCTCTAATTTCATGTTTCGCACAAATGAGAAATCATTTTGTTTTGTATGGTATTGCACCGCTTGGATATTCTTTAGGAATCATTGGTGGAATTATTTATCTGTATCCTATTTATGGAGTACATGGACTTATTTATGGAGTAATTATTGGTGCTTTTATTTCTCTCTTTATTCAATTGTATTCATTGAGAGGTACAAAAATGTTAGAAGTGCTCCCATATTTTTCTTTCAAACATATTAAAGAACTTTTCAGACTCTCATTTCCACGTACTGGTGTAAATATTCTTACTCAATTACGTAACATTTTCTTTACAGCTTTTGCGACCACTCTCGGACCTGGAGCACTTTCTAGTTATTTATTTGCACAAAGAATTACTGATGCTGTAACACAAATTATTCAACAAAGTATTACAACTGCAAGTTTGCCAGTTCTCTCAAAAGAATTTGTGGAAAATAGAATAAGTGAATATAGACGTGTTGTGAAGCAATATATTATTATTCTCGGTGCGATTGGATTTTTTGCATCAATTACAATTTATTCTTTGCGTGATCTTTTTATTACTATTTTATATGGGAATACTCCGGCACATGATTTGATCGCTTTTTTCTTGGTTGGATTTTTAATCGCATTACCACTTCAGATGATGATTGGTTATTATTCTATTTCACTTTACTCGGCTAAAGATACAAAAAGTGTTTTCTATTCTAATTTTATTTCTACAGTAGTTGCTGTTTTTGCTTGTTATTCTACTCAACAAATGGGGAATGTGAGTCTAGTTTATGGAGTTATTGCTATGACAGTTTCTAATTTTGTAGTTATTTCTCTTTTATATACCAAGAAAAGACTTTTGTAAAAAGAAGCCCATATAAAGAATTTTCCTTTATAATTTCTCTGTTTTCGTGTAGTATAGAATGTACTTAAACTTAACATGGAGATACGGAACTTTTCAATCATTGCGCATATAGATCACGGAAAATCTACCCTAGCGGATAGGTTACTTGAAGTTACCTCAACTGTAGATAAGCGTCATATGAAGGAGCAAGTCTTGGACTCAATGGAACTTGAACGTGAGCGTGGCATTACAATTAAAATGACGCCTGTTCGAATGAATTGGAAAGGGGAAGATGGTAAGGATTATATTTTGAACCTTATCGATACTCCAGGGCATATTGATTTTTCTTATGAAGTATCACGCGCTCTTCAAGCAGTTGAAGGAACTTTACTTTTGGTTGATTCAACACAAGGTATACAAGCGCAGACTCTTACAACTCTTGAGATGGCTAGAAATTCTGGACTAACAATTATTCCTGTAATTACAAAAATAGATAGTCCAATTGCAAGACCGGACGATGTGAAAGAAGAAATAATGGAATTACTTAAATGTGAAGAATCAGACATTTTGGCTGTGTCCGGAAAAACAGGTGAAGGTGTAAAAGAATTAATTAAAGAAATAATCAAAAGAGTTCCAGAACCAAAAAGCGAATTCGTTGATGCACAAGGTAAAGAAACACGTGCGCTTATTTTTGATTTTGAATATAGTAATCACATGGGTGTTATTTTGTATGTGCGAGTACTTGATGGAAACATAAAAGCAGGTGACACACTTTTATTTATTCAATCTAAAGCTAAATTTATTATTCGTGAAGTCGGTACATTTTCTCCAGAGAAGCGTGAGACTGGAGTTGTACAAGCAGGAGAGATTGGTTATATAGTAACCGGAATTAAAGAGCCGGGTATTGCTCGCGTTGGAGATACAGTTACAACATTTTCAAAACCGCTTCCAACTTTCCCTGGATATGCCGAGCCAGTACCAATTGTTTTTGCATCTATTTATCCTGAATCACAAGATGAATTCAATGATTTAAGGTCGTCACTCTCAAAATTAAAATTATCTGACTCATCACTTACTTTTGAAGAAGAATCATCCGGCGCGCTAGGTCGCGGTTTTAGATGCGGATTTCTTGGAATGCTTCACTTGGAAATTATTACAGAGAGATTGAGACGTGAATTTGATCAAGAACTCGTGGTTACAACACCATCGATTACTTATGAAGTAACTTTAAAAAATGGTGAGGTAGAGATGGTTTATACGCCAATACATTTTCCTGATCATGGTATGTATACATCTGTTCGTGAACCATGGATTATTTTGACCATTATTACCCCACACGATTATGTGAGTCCACTTATGCAGTTATTTCCACCGCATGAGGCCACAGTGTCAGATTTGGCTGATTGGGGGCACGATAGAGTCAAGATAACCTTAAATATGCCACTTCGTGAACTTATGCGAAACTTCTTTAATGAAGTAAAGTCAGCTTCTTCTGGTTACGCTTCTTTGGTTTATGAAAAAGGAGAAATGCGACCAGCTGATGTTACAAGGTTGGACGTTTATGTTGCTGAAGAAAGAGTGGCTGCTTTTTCTCGTGTAATACCAGAATACAGGGCACGTGAAGAAAGTGAGGAAGTTGTAGAAAAACTTGAAAAGATTTTACCAACAGAGATGTTTCGTGTAAAAATACAAGCTTATGTTCATGGAAAAATCGTTTCTTCTCGTTCTATTGCGCCAATGAAAAAAGATGTGACTGGTTATATGTATGGAGGGGACATTACAAGAAAGATGAAATTACGTGAAAAACAAAAGAGAGGGAAGGATAGAATGGAACGCGAAGGAAAGGTTCACATCTCCCATGATACTTTTTTAAGTATGATGAAGCCCGGGGAGAAATAAATACTACAAGAAATACAAAAGAGTGATTGCGAAGCAATCACTCTTTTGTATTGTCTGCGTTAGTCTGCTAAAGTCTGCGTGGTTAGCGAACTAAGGCGATTAGTGAGAATCCAACCATGCCGATAATAGCTAGTATTGAAATTATTGCCCAAATTTTATGAATGATTTTTCTATTTTTTGATGTGAAAAGCATATTTGTTTTACCTGAGTACTCTTAAATGAGTGTGGTATTATAGTTATAATACTAGCAACTATATGAAAGAATATCAACAGAAGTATATAGTCCGTACAATTCTATATTCTAGGGTGACTATGGTTATTCTATTTATTTTGCTTATTCTATTTATTAGAACTATTGTTGAATTAAATGATAAAAGAATAAATGCTTCTAAATTAAGAGAAGAATCTAGCGCTGAACGTAATGATTTAGAAGAAAAAGTTGCTAAAGCAAAAAATAAAGAAGAATCAATAAAAACGGAGAGAGGTTTTGAAACTTATGTGCGCACAACTTATCCAGTTGTATCTGAAGGAGAAGGGGTTATCGTTATTTACGATGCACCAACTAGTTTAGTTACACCAGTTCGTGAAGATATGACGGTTTGGGAGAGATTATTGGTTCTTTGGCATAAGTTTATTCAAAAATAAGACTTACCGATGAATTTTTGTTTAAATATGATATTCTAGATGTTAAATGCGGGATTGGTTTAGTGGTAGAATGCGACCTTCCCAAGGTTGAGACAGGAGTTCGATTCTCCTATCCCGCACAACGAAAAGCTTTAGCTGATTTTGGTGCGTGCGGGATAGGAGAATCGAACGGGGAAGGGGTCGGGAAACGGGAGTTTCCCGTGGAGGAAAACAGTGAACGTAATCGTGAACGTTAGAAACCGTGGGTTTCTAAAACAAAATGTATTCATTTTGTGTTCGATAGCGAAGCGTCTCCTATCCCGCACAAAAAACAAGAACAAAGTGAGTGGTTGTATTAACTTTATAAACTTTATGGACTTTCAACTTTATAGACTCATATACTGATTTGCGGAAAGTTCAGATGCTAAGGTATACTCAACTTATATGGATACAAATAACACAAACACAACGGGGGCTAAGGTAGATATTTATAGTACAAATTCATGTCATTTTTGTCATATGGCAAAGGAATGGCTTACAGAGAAAAATATTCCATATAATGATTTTAATGTTGGAATGGATCAAGCAAAAAGAAAAGAAATGGTAGAGATAACAGGCCAGCTAGGTGTACCAGTTATCAAAATTGGAAATGATGTAATGATTGGATTTAATCCAGAGAAGATGGCGACATTATTAGGGATTGCAGTTTAAGATAAGTATAGAATACAAAAAGCAACATCATATGATGTTGC
>CAILKS010000078.1 GCA_903834855.1 uncultured bacterium
CCAAGCAAAGCGTGTTTAGCTCTTCCGGTTTATCATAATGTCCATGACCAAAAGGCTCTCCACGCACGGCTTCACGCCCACCGGGAAGCAATTGCGGTACGTTATATCTTTCTTCTTCTGGGGCATCAGGATCTCTATCTTCGTCTTCATCATCCGGCATATGCTCTACTGGATTAGATAAAGTATTCATTGCCGGGAATCCTGGTAAATCTCTATAGTTTCCGTCCGATGGTCCACGTTCAGTTACATAGTAATATGATGGTTCTATGTCATTTTCTGGATCTAATAAGTTATCACGCACTTCATCTTGCCCAGGCAGTAGATGCGGTCGGTCATCATATATTTCGGATGACTCCAGCGAATCATTTTCATCACGATCCGATCCTTTTTGAGCACGCACGGCAGGCCACATAGAAGGCTCATTAGGCAGGTCTTCTGCTGGATCGACCAAACCGGGCCAGATCTCCGAATCTGACAGCTGGTGCCTATTTCCGAAGCCGTAAGCACCGCCCTGGAAGGTTCCTGCGCCTGAGAAGTCGCCAGAGTTTTCTTTATATAAAAATTTGCTAAGTTTTAATGACATATGTTTAAATATGCCAATTGTTGAGGATTGTGATGGTTTTTATATTTTAAAATTTTCTTCGAGCATACCTTGCTCAAATCCAAAATCTAGAATCACAAGAGATCCATTTTCTCTGACGCCCCAGTTGTCTGGTCTAAGATCATGTGCGGAAATTTTACACCCTGTTAATAATTTATAAAGATCAGAAAACCAAGTATTTGGCTTGTTGACTTCGTTGAATTTTTTTATCAAAACGCTTTTTTGATTAGGGTTTGAACTTCTTGCTCTTTCAATCATTGGTCCAATATTAATCATATCAGAGAAAATCTCTTGGCCATCGGCCCCTTTGCCAACTAATTCATTTAGTCTTTGATTTAATTCTTGCTGTCCTCTAATTGGTGTTACTTTTTCCATCGTAACCCAGCTAGAGTCTTCGCCTTTTTCAAAAACTCTAGCTAAATATTTTGCCCCAAGTTCTTTGTTGCAATTGAATAATTTAAATTCATTTTCATTATATTTGAATGCGGCTGGTGTTTTTGCTATCTTAATGACTTTTTGATCGTCAATTCCATATACAACCCTACCAGTCCCTTCACCAATCGGTTTAAAACCAAAATTTTTTATTTGCTTCTCTTTGTCTTCGAAACTAAGGCCAGTTAAAATATTAAGGTCATTTATTTTTGATTCCGCTGGTTTTTTATTTGGAAACAGCCGATCTCGTATGTTTGCGAACATACTATCTTCATAAAGAATATTGACTAGTGAGATTGTCATACCTATAGTTATTTGGCATGATATTATTTGATACGATTATATTTATTTTTCCTTATAACCGTACTAAAATAGCTACCAGCAGAGGTGCATGTTACCAGCTCATCATATATTTCTTTATTGATTCCATGATATGAATACTGTGTTCCGTTTTGGAATGTTAATTCCAAAACATTCATCAACGAATCATATTTTGCAAATGCCAGATTTGATGAATTCACAAAAGTATGCAGCAGATAGCGTTCTTGATTTAGAAATGTAGTTTCCATTTTAATTCCTAGTTACTTTTATATATAATGGTACAAGGCACAATATGAGACAAGGTAGTTTATGCTTTATAAAAAACAAAAAGAATGCATTGAGTCCTTATGTCGTTGTTTATTCGGACATTGACGAAGTGCTAAAACAAAGAAATAAAAATAATTCTTGGCTGCCGTGCATGACAACCTCTGGCAGTATTAAAAAGCTTCTATCTACAACACAAAGAATATCTCTTAAATCCCTTGAAGAAACATTTGTATTGATTGAAGAATTAAAAGATGACAATGGAAGTTTTTATTATCATTGTCTATATAATGACAGCTGCGGCTGGATCATTGGAAATAAAAAGAACTTCACAATAGAAGAGAAAAGCAAATGACAAATACTAGAGCACTACAAAGATTGATGGAAAGACTAGAAGAGTTTCTTGATGAGTATAAGACCGAATTGGATGCTGACGAGGCTTCAACCGTAGACGATGCTATATCTGTCATAGATCGGATTAAGATAGACATAGAATCAGGTGGCAACATTGAGGATGAAGACAACTATAAATAATTTATATGAACAGAAAGCCCACGCCATAGCCTATGGGCAGTTCACTGCTGCGGTTTTATTATCTCGAATGGCCTATTAATATCAAGCCTAACCTGATAAGCCTTATTGCCACTTAGTACTGTTATTTTCTTATTTGTCCAGCTACAAGTACTATAAAACTTTGTTCTTTTTAAAACTTTCACATTTGTAACCAGCGCTTGAGTTTTACTGAAAATTATTAAATCACCCGTTTCGACATCGTTATGTTGTTCAACGATCTCAACAGGAATAATATGCTTCAGCTTATAAAACCAAGTTATATTTGTTTTCTGTGTTGATTCCCACGGTTCATAAACTTCCTTTGTATCACGATTGTATTTTTTAAATATCTCAATACCAACGGCACGGATATAAAATTTCTTTCGCATTGAGAATAAAATTTCGGCTTCTTGTGTGGTACTTACCAGTTTATATTTTCCATCGTGCAAAACAATAAATGATATTATTGATGCGACGTAGTTCTCAATATCTAAGCCTTCAAATAATTCATTCAGCTTAAGGCCATAATTGCTAACAATCGTATCTTTTTTATAAGACTTTGAAAACATATCAAGCACTAGAACTTGTTTCCACCAATTGTGCAAATCAATATGATCAAAATTACATAGCAAGAATGCTTCTGTTAATATTCTTGGTTTTACTAACCTACCGAAATCATTCAAGTCTATCTTTTTGCTCATATCAAATAAATAGCAAAAATAAAATAAAAAAGGCAAACCTTTAAAGGTTTGCCTTTCAGTTATACGAGCTTTCTACTTACATGAGTAGAAAATCCATGCGTTTGTTCTGTGAGGAGTTAACTAGGATGTCAGATGCTTCCATCACGATCTGAATAAAATCGTGATAGCGTCTCATATAGACGCCGAGCCTGTGCTCCATTTAGCTCTAGGCGTGCCGTGCGGCGGCTATCACGGCGAGTGCGAGAAAGCGGAATAATTACCTCCATACGCATAGCCTTTTTTTCTCCACGCTGCTCAATTGATACACCAACCGTGCGTGCATTGGATGCATTGAGATTAATACGATTACGATGGCTACTTGTATTTGGGCGAGTTCCGATACGGACTAGTGATTCATATGATGCTGTTGTTGCTTCGTAGTTTGACATAATTTTTTACCTTTATTGACACTGATTCAGTGTCTCTTTCTAGTAAGAAAATGCCATATTAGTATTAAGAAGTCAAATGATTAGTATTGTCTAGTCGTCATCTTGATAATATTCCTCAAACTCCGCTCCTTGCAGATCTTCTTTTGACTGAGCCTCCTTGGGATCATTTAGCGGTTTTGCTACACGTAAATAATCTGCCTGGATGAAATGATCTCTTTTGTATGGATTGCTCTTGGGGCGTAAACGTTTTTCTTTTTCATGACGTGAGCTCATATGATTTAGTACCTATTCTTTTTCCTTTCTTTGTTAAGAATAATATTCGGTATTGCGGTGAATGTGTTTATTTCTCCACTGTCTGCTACGGTATTCTCTTCTTGTCTGATAGTTTCAATAATACTTGACATCTCTGTTGCTTCTAAAGCTTCTGCTAATGTAGAGGTTTTTTCTTCTTCATTAGAAGCCTGAGATTGTATAGAGTCCATATGAAGGATTGTCGCTTCTGGTGCAGTTGCTTCTGGTGCAGTTGCTTCTGGTGCAGTTGCTTCTGGTGCAGTTGCTTCTGGTGCAGTTGCTTCTGG
>CAILKS010000079.1 GCA_903834855.1 uncultured bacterium
ACTGGAAACTAAAAACTGGAAACTTGAAACTAGCTATTATGATATAATAGCTTTATGAAAGTAATTCTGCTTAGAGATATAACAAAATTGGGGCAAAGAGGGGAAATAAAAGAAGTATCTGAAGGATATGCCATTAATGTGCTTATAAAGAAAGGGGATGCATTACAGGCGACACCTGTTGAGCTTTTAAGATGGAAACAAAAAGAAGAATCTAAAAAATATAAGAAAGAAATAGAGACTAATACTTTTGCACAATTAATAGATAATCTTAAACGTGAAAAAGTTATTATTACTGATAAAAAATCAGACGCAAAAGGTCAATTATTTGCACAAATAAAAGAAGTAGATATTGCAGATGCTATATACAAGCTGACAAATTTTTCTGTAGATCCAAAACAAATTATTATTCCAGAAACAATTAAATCTCTTGGTGTACATTTTGTGGAATTAAAACAAGGAGCACAAAAAGAAAAAATAAGTATAGAGGTTAAGTAATTTATGCAACAAGAACGTCCAAAAGTTGGAATTGGAATAATAGTAGAAAAAGAGGGAAAAATTTTAATTGGTGAAAGATTAGCTGGACATGGATCACAAACTTTTATGTTACCAGGTGGTCATTTAGAAGGTGGAGAATCTTTTGAAGATTGTGCAAAAAGAGAAGTTAAAGAGGAAACTGGTTTGGAAGATGTCATTATTCGTGGAGTTGTTTCTATCGGAAATGATATTGCTTATGATAAGCATTATGTATCTATTGGAATATTGGCGGAATATATTTCTGGTGAGCCATATAACGCTGAGCCAGATGTTTCAAAAAATTGGCAGTGGTATGATCCACAAAATTTACCGGACGGATTGTTTATTCCTAGTGAAAAAGTTATAAAAAATTGGCTTAATAAAACTGTTTATTCGGATTAAAGTAGACAAATTCTTTTTTTGTTGTAGAATGGTGCTTGTAGTTGTTTATAAAGGAGAAAAAAAGATGATTACAGTAAACGTTTGGTTATTTGGTCTTTTGATCATTGTTCCTTTTTGTCTAATGGGTGAATTGTTTCGAGTGAGCGATAAGTTGAAAAAACAAAAACGCGCTCATGAGATGGAAATTTACCATTTGGAAACGAAACACAGTTTTAAACTTATCGGTAAGGATTTGGATATTCTTAACGAAAGAACTAAGACGATAGCAGCTGAGGTCCGTTCTCTTACTGGGTCTTTCAAATACGCCGAAGTCCTTGTGACACTTATGCAGTTTAAAATGTGGTGGCATATACAAGGTAAATACGAATTTGAAATAGTCAGGAGAAAAGACTACGGTGGCAAGCAAACAGAAATACCATTTAAGCTCCTTAAGTAAGAGTATTGGTGAAATGGCAGCGAGATTACTCGCTGCCATTTTTGATTTCTATTATTTATATATTTTAAAATTAAAACCGATTCGTAAGAATCGGTTTTAATTTATTTATGCTGTTGGTTCGATATGAGCCAACTTCTTTCGCTTGATAGTTCCATCTAGATGCTTCATGCGTCTTTCTGAAAAAGATACTTTTCCTGCCTTTAGAGCAAAAAGAGTATGATCACGTCCAAGTCCAACATTCTTTCCTGGCATGATTTTTGTACCACGCTGACGAACGATTATTGCTCCAGCCGTAGCTGTTTCTCCAGCATAAAGCTTAGTACCTAGGTACTTTGGCTTACTGTCTGTTAGGTTTTTTGCCGAACCTGCGGCTTTTCTTGTTGCCATAGCGTATACTTAAAATATGAATATTATGGGGAGCAGTATACAAGATTATGCGAAAAAAATCAATAGCAAGCTTTCTTTTTGGGATATTTTGAGTGTATTGATTACGACCTTATTTTTGGCTATTTTTACAGTGTTTTTATATATAAAAAAGGAAAAAGAGAATATCCCAGTGTCTTATATCTCAAATTCTGAAAATTCTACAGGTTTAATTGAAAAAGATTCACGACCATTTGCGAGCATAAATGGCAAAACTTATACATTTTCTTGGTGTGGTGGAAGTAATAATATTTCAGAGAAAAATAAGGTTTATTTTATTGATGAACAAAATGCAAAAAATAGTGGGCGAGTATTGTCGAAACTTTGCCAAAAGTAGGGTGGCAGTTGATAGTTAATGGTTACTAGTTAATTGTGGAAATACAAAAGCCCCGTGTTGCGGGGCTGTTGGTGGGAGTGGTCGAGATGTTCAGCGAACTTCTCTAGTCATACTGATCGGGAGTTTTTTTACCCCGGGCATAGATACATTTTCCCAACTGACCTGTGAAGTTCCAAGAAAAGATGGAATTACAGGAGAAGTTGGTATGGTTGGTGTTTCCACCTTGGTGGTAGGTTTCATAAAGTTGCCACGCTCCAACATCTCGACGAGTTGTTTATCGTCATCAGTGAGCGGTTCTCCATTGGTCAATTTCTTGGCATAGATTGTTCCCGCCAGTTTTGCAATACCTTGTAGAAAGGGCAATTGAGGCATTATATATTCCTCCAGAACAAATCTCTTGATTAATTGAGCAAGAGTAAACTCATAATTTAAATACTACTCTTAGAAAAACTTTTTGTCTAATGGCTACTTATCCACTAGCAACTAGACCCTAGTAACTATAAACTGTAATTCTATGGCTAAAAAAGAACAACACGGAACCCGTGAAAAAAAGAAACCGAAGAAGGTAGCTGTTAAATAGTTTAAAAACAGTTTCTAGTTTCTAGTTTTTAGTTTCTAGTGAAAACACAAATGTCACGCCTACGGCGTGACATTTGTGTTTTGTATCTGTATTTTCTTGAAACTGGTAACTAGAAACTTTAAACTGTGTTGTCTGTTGTCTAATGTCTACCCCTGCTATACTAAGGAAATGGAACAATCATTTGAGGAGCGTTATAAAAATTTAAATAAAGAACAAAAGCGCGCGGTAGATACAACAGATGGGCCTGTAATGGTTATAGCTGGCCCTGGATCTGGAAAGACTGAACTTCTATCTCTTCGCGTTGGAAATATTTTAAAACAAGGAACAGCACGCGCTTCGAATATTTTACTTTTAACTTTTACAGAAACGGCAGCACAAAATATGCGAGATAGATTAGAAGCATTAATTGGAGCTGATGCTTACCGTGTTGCAATTTATACTTTCCACGGATTTTGTACAGATATAATTGGTAGATATCCAGAATATTTTTTTGAAGCTTCACATTTTCGTCCGGCGAGTGATTTACTTCAAAGCGAAATATTAGAAAAGATTTTTGAAAAACTTCCGCATAAACATATTATTGGAGGTTTTCACCCAGACCTCGGCTATTCATATTTGAAAGAAGTACAGGTTAGAATAAAAGATATTAAAAAAGGTGGATTAACTCCGAGCAGGTTTAGAGATATTTTAAAAGAAAATGAAAAATCTTTTTCAGAATTAAATGAAATATTAGAAAAATATTTACCAGATAGAATTGGGAAAGATTCATCGGCCGTTTTTGAACAAATGAAATCTGCTTTTGAAAAAACAAAAAGCTCACTTGGGGCTATGTATGCAAATTCAATTTCATTAGCCCTAGAACAGGTAGATTTAACAGAAAAAACGACACCACTTTCTACTTGGAAAACTTCTTACACAGGAAAGACAGAAGAAGGTAAAAGGGTATTAAAAGATTTCTTAACACTTCCAAAACTTTTTGTATTAGCTGATATTTATGAAATGTATCAAGAGTCTTTACATAAAGCAGGATATTTTGATTATGAGGATATGATACTTCAAGTCGTTGAGGTTTTGGCAAAACATATAACTTTAAGAACTGAGTTAGAAGAAATGTATCAATACATTATGGTAGATGAATTTCAAGATACAAATAATGCTCAGCTCTCACTTGTGAAAGCATTATCGAGTAATCCAGTTCATGAAGGACATCCAAATGTCTGTGTGGTGGGGGATGATGACCAAGCAATTTATAAATTCCAAGGTGCTGAGATTTCTAATATTCACACATTTAAAGAATTATATAAAGATGTAGAAACAATTGTGCTCACTGAAAATTATCGCTCAACACAAAAGGTGCTCAACTTCGCACGTGCAATTGTAGTTCAAGGTGTTAATAGATTAGAAAATCGATATGAAGAAATTCGAAAAGACTTAGTTGCTAAAAATTTAAAATTAGAAAAAGGGGAAATACACACTCACGCCTTCCCAACTTCTGAAGAAGAGTATGCTTACATAGCACAAGAAGTGGCGAGATTACTTAAAGAAAAAGTCCCAGCTAAAGAAATTGCTTTAATTGCTCGTGAACATAAACAACTTATTTTACTTTTGCCTTATCTCGATGCTTTAAATGTTCCTTACACATATACTCGTAAAGAAAATGTTTTTGATGAAAAGCATGTAAAAGAATTAATTATTCTTTGTCGCTTTTTGTCGACAGTTGGTGATAATACAAATGAGCGTGATGATTTATTGCCAGAGATTTTAGCTTTTCCATTTTGGGGACTTGATCGTATAGCTATTTGGCGTATTGCAGAAAAAGCAAAACACGAAAATATTTCTTGGTTAGCAAGTATGCAATCTTCAGGCGATGAATATATAAATAATATTGCAACATTTTTAATAGAGCTAGGTGTGGCTTCACAAACCACTCCGCTTGAAATAGTTTTAGATACTTTAATTGGAAGTAAAGACATTCCACTTGTTACTGATTCACCAGATGACGATAATGAGACAACAAATTTTGGAAATTTAAAGCTAGCGATTGATTTTACTTCTCCATATAAAGAATATTATTTTGGTAAAAATGCATTAAAAGAAAATGCTAGTACATATATAAATTTCCTTTCTTCACTTCGTGTATTTATGCACGCACTTCGTGATTATAAAGAAGGCGAGGCTTTACGTACTCATGATGTAGGAGGGTTTGTTGATATTCATACTGATTATAAAATTCCACTTATAAATGAAACTCCTTTTGCTCATAATGAAAATTCTGTCTCATTATTAACTTCTCATGGTGCAAAAGGTCTTGAGTTTGCTTATGTTTTTGTGGTGTCAGTAAATGATGCCATTTGGGCTGGAAGTAAAAAAGGAAATAAACTTTCTTTCCCAATTAATTTACCACTCTCAAATGCTGGAGATGATGAAGATGATTTCATTAGGCTTTTCTATGTTGCACTTACTCGCGCACGTCATACACTGTATATAACACATCATAAAAGTCCTCTTAGATTTTTAACAACAAGTGATTTACCGGAGACAGAAAATTCTGTACAAAATGTTGAAGCTCCTGATTTGTTAGCTCATGGATTAGCCGTGTATCACACTCCACCATTTGCACGAGATGAGAAAGCTTTACTTCAAAAAGTTGTGGAAGGATACATGCTTTCACCAACTCATTTAAATAATTTTTTGGATTTAACAAAAGGTGGGCCAATGATGTTTCTTGAACAAAACCTTCTTCGCTTCCCACAAGCAAAAACATCCTCTAGTGTTTATGGTACAGCAATACATAAATCACTAGAGGATGCATATATAATTGCAAGAAAAGATGGAAAAGTTCCATCACTTGAAATGATTATTAAATCTTTTACAACAGAACTTAAACGTGGAAGATTACAAGATTATGAAGAAAATAAATTAAAAGAAAGAGGAGAGAAGATTTTATCTCGTTACTATGAATTAAAGAAAGATGAAATAAAGTTGGGTGGTCAAGTAGAAATTAATTTTGCTAAACAATCTGTGATATTAGATGACGCCCTTTTAACTGGAAAAATAGATAAAGTAATTAGTGAGGACAAAAATTGGATTGTTGTTGATTTAAAAACAGGGAAAGGATTTAGTTCTTGGGATGAAGAAAAACTAAGTGTTTATGATGAATTAAAATTGCATCATTATAAATATCAATTAATGATGTATAAAATTCTTGTAGAAAATTCTCGTGATTACAGTATGAATAAAGTAATAGAAGGTGTACTTGAATTTACTGAAGAAGAATTTGATAAAAAAATAGTAGAATTAAAACTTTCTTTAATTGATAAAGATGCGGATAATGAGCTTCATAGATTTAAAAAACTAATTGTTGCTGTTTATAAAAAAATAACTACATTAGATTTCCCTAATACTTCAAAGTATGCGGAATCTTTAGAGGGTATAAAAGAATTTGAAGAAGATTTAATACAGGGAGTAATTTAATATGGCCAAGAAAGATCATGTTAATGAAAGAGGCTCTCATACAACAGTGATAGAGGGAGCTAAAACAATTTTAAAAGAATTCAAGAAATACAGTATTCTTGTCTCTCCTGGAATTATAGAAGCAAATGTAAAAGCAAAAGGAAAAAGTGTAAAGCTAAAGAAAATGAATAATGAAACATTTGAAATGGTCATTGTCGTTAATAGTAGTAAGCAGACGTTTAAGGTTTATGGAGAAAATCAAAAAGAAATTATTAATTTAATAAATAATTTTAAATCACAAAGTTGGAATGTGCAGGAAATGTTGGATATTTCTAAGTGATTAATCATAAATGAAAAACACGGGACCTTTTGGGTCCCGTGTTAATTTATATAGCATCTTTTTTAATGCTGTTATTAGTTGTTTGCCGCAGGTCTTTCGACAAGTGCTAGCATGTGATATTGCCTTTCAGCATTCCAAATATGTTCTGCTATAGCCAAACATTTAGGATAATCATCACCAGCGGATTTAACAATATCCCAAAGGGTATTAATTCCAATAGCTTTTAAACAACCGATGGTGGTTTTGCAATCGCAGAAGCTTTCAAGCTCAAAATCGATAGTTCGCGGCCACAAGGATGTGTTGCGAAGAGTAAAAGAAAGATGACTCATGCCAACCTTTAGAGTTTCAATTTCCTTTTCAGATAAATCACGTCCTGGGTGAAAACCCGGAACACGTTTACCTTTTATGAGCAGATTGCAAAGACGTGCCGCTTTTTGAAGACGATCCAAAATCTTTTCACTATCAACTGGACTTTTGTCAGTACAGTCGACCATTGTTGATTTGGCGGTGACAATAGGTCGATAATTTTGCGCGAAGTCTGCTGTATACATTTCTTTTCCTTTCTAGTTATAGATTTAAGCAGCCTGTACCGTTCTTTCAGCGGCAAGTTCTTGATATACCTCGTAAAAGGTTCGTAGGGCTGTGAAGTTCTTGATTTTGAATTGATTAAGAGCTGTCAAAATTTCTTCAAAATCGAGATCAACAAGACTCCCAAGTGTGCTAAATTTTTCAATCCGCACAAAGAGGTTAATTGCCCCGGCACTATTTCCGTAATACGGTAACAGTACTTGAGATTTTAAATCACCTTCATTTTGAGGTTGACGCAACAGAAACATTGCAGTATCTAACCTTTTCAAGCTTGTAAACTTCTCCAAGTCACTGATTTCCTCAGATGGCAAATGGTGAATTCGCTTGTTTGTGACAGATAAAGCCTGTCTCAACAAGTTAGAGTTTGTCATTTGTCGTCGTACAAGACTTTCTGTCTGTCTTCTTGTATAAATAACCGGCATACCAACTCTCCTTTAAGATTATGACCTAGTGGTCGTGGTTTTGAAATGGAACTTAAGTAAAAATAGTAACATAATTATTGATAGCCGTCAAATAAAAACTCTCAAATTCTAACACTTGTGTGTATCTAACTGCTCACTGCCTATTGCTTACTGCTATACTATATAATATGGCTGATAAATACACTGCTGTTTGGGTGTCACATTCTTCAATGGGGGACTTTTTAAAGTGCCCACGATTATACTATTTACATAATATGTATAAAGATCCTAGTACTGGTCGTAAAATGTCTATAGTAACGCCACATATGTCTTTAGGTATTGCAGTGCACGAAGTTTTAGAAGGGCTAGGAGACTATCCTGCAAATGAAAGGATGAAGCGTGATTTACGGGCAACTTTTGAAGAGGAATGGTTAAAAGTAACTGGTATAAGAGGCGGATTCACGGGAATAGAAATGGAAGAAGAATTTAAATTACGTGGAAAAGAAATGATAAATAATGTTATAAAAGATCCAAAATTTCTTGTAAATAAAAGAATTAAACTTCCGAAAGAAAAGATGAATCCAAACTATTATCTTTCGGAAGATGACAATATTATTTTAAACGGCCAAATTGATTGGATAGAATATTTAGAGGATGACACACTCCATATTGTGGATTTCAAGACTGGAAAAAATGAAGAAAAAGATGGCTCATTGCAACTTCCAATTTATTTACTTCTTTGTAACGCTCTTCAAAAAAGAAAAGTAACTCGTGCGAGCTATTGGTATTTGGAAAGTGATAAAATGGTAGAAAAAGAATTGCCGGATTTAGAAAAAGCTAGGCACGACGTCTACGACGTCGCGCTCCGTGTGAAAATTGCTCGTGATAAAAATGAATTTTCTTGTATAAATGGAAAAGATGGTTGTATGAATTGTAAACCTTATGAAAAGATTTTAGATTGGAATAAAAAAACAGAAGATGAAAGAAAAAACGATGAATCTGTAATTTCTGTTGGTATAGGTGGATTTAATCAGGATTTGTTTGTGATAAAATAAAGATGTTAATCTTTTTATGTCGTCACTCGGACGAAGTATAAAAGATTACTTTTCTACTCCGCTCCTCGCTAGACAAAATAACTCTGTAAAAATAATTTATGAATACACAACAAACATTAGGATGGTATGCAAGTTTAATTAAACCAGAATGGGCACCACCAGCTTGGCTTTTCGGTCCAGCTTGGACTTTTCTTTATATATTGATTGCAATAAGTTTTGGTTTTATTTTTTATAAATATAAAAAAGGCCAAATAAAACAAAAAGTAGCTTTACCTTTTGCTCTCAACTTAATCTTTAACTTTATATTTTCTCCAATACAGTTCATGTTGCAGAATAATATTCTTGCAGCAGTGGATGTTATTCTAATATGGATTACAATTATTTGGATTATGAAGGTTTCTTGGAAAAAATATAGATGGGTTGCTCTTATGAATATTCCATATTTAGTATGGGTATCTTTTGCAACAGTATTACAATTAACTGTTACATTTTTGAATTGGTAATACATTATGTTAATAGATGTACGCACAGAAGAAGAGTATAAAAAGGGACATCATGAAGATGCTGTAAATATTCCCCTTGATAAAATACCAACTAATTTAGCTGGTGTCCCTTTTGATGAAAAAATAATACTTTATTGTTTTAGTGGTGGGAGAGCAGAAGTTGCACAACATTTTTTGAAGGGGAAAGGATTTAAAAATGTTTCCCTATTAAATGATACAGGAGAGTATGAGGAGTAGGTTAATAGTTTCAAGTTTTTAGTTTCCAGTTTTAAGAAAATACTAGTACAAAATGCAAAGGGTCGCGCCGTAGGCGCGACCCTTTGCATTTTCTGGAAACTAAAAACTGGAAACTTGAAACTGTGCCCGTGTGGACAAATAATAATTAAATCTTTTTAAACTGATAAACTTAAATTGTCTAAGAGATTTTACTTACTATTTTAAAAATATGTCAAAACATCGATCTATGTTTGCTCAGTTTTTCTTTCATAATACACAGTCGTCTTGGTTGTGGTTATTGGTTCGTGTATATATTGGCTGGGAGTGGTTATATGCTGGTTATGAAAAAGTTATTAATCCTGTTTGGGTTGGTAGTAATGCTGGTACCGCAATAACTGGTTTCTTAAATGGATCACTAGGGAAGACAGGGGGATTGCATCCAGATGTTTCTATGAGCTATGCATATTTAATAGAACATATTGCATTACCTAATGCCCACACATTATCTTATGTGATTGCTTTTGGTGAAGTAGCAATAGGAGCGATGCTTATACTGGGATTATTTACGGGTATTGCAGCATTCTTAGGGGCAGCGCTTAATTTCAATTTTATGTTTGCAGGAACTGTCAGTATGAATCCTTATTGGTTACTTGGAGAAATATTTTTGATACTAGCTTGGAGAGTTGCGGGTCGTATTGGTCTTGATAGATATGTACTTAGATTTTTAAGTCGTTCAGTCATAAATAGTAATTAGCAATTAGTATTTAGCAATTAGGAAAATATAAATATTTAAAACTCAAAGAGTTGCGCCTACGGCGCAACTCTTTGTATTCTCTGGAAACTAAAAACTGGAAACTTGAAACTATTTTCTACTTATCCCCACCTGTTCTATTGCATTAGAACATTTGTTCTATTACACTAAATACATGAAAGACGAACAAGAAATATCAACTTTTTTTATAGAGAATAAGCGTATGCCAACGTTTGAAGAAATGAAAAATCTCTTTGGAGTTTCCTCAAAAAATACAGTTGCTTACAGAGTAAAGAAACTTATAGAAGGCGGTATCTTGGAGAAGTCGGGTAACAAGCTTTCTTTGGTCCAAATCGGCTCTGTAATGAGGTTGGGAACTGTTCAGGCAGGATTTCCCACTGCAGCTGAAGAAGATGTTTCTAGTGAGCTTTTATCTCTTGATGATTTTTTAATAGAAAGAAAAAGTGCAACCTATATGCTAGAGGTTAGAGGTGAGTCAATGAAGGATGCAGGAATCATGGAGGGAGATTTAGTTCTTGTAGAAAGGGGAAGGACAGCACGTAGAGGGGACATAGTTTTAGCTCTTGTAGATAATGAATACACATTAAAATATTTACAAACAGAAAACGGTAAACCAGTTCTCGTTCCAGCAAATAAAGCATTTAAAAAAATATATCCAAACCCAAATAAATTAAGAATAGAAGCAGTATTAAAAGCCGTAGTAAGGAAATACAGATAATGAATAAGTTTAAAGTTTATAAAGTCCATAAAGTTGAAAGTAATACAAAAAACTATCAACCAGTAACTAGTAACCACTAACTACCCAATCACCATGAAAATCCTAAACCTATCAATTGAAATAACAAAGATTCCTAAAAATGTCGAGTCTACTTATTTAAGTAGTAAAGTTAATTTTATTGGAAGACTTTCCCAACTTTCAGAACTCTCCCGATAATAGTATTTAATTCTACAACCTACAACCTATCACCTAAAACCTACCCCCATGACTTCCTCAAAAAATTCACACAGAGCAATAATAAATATAAGCATATACGGAAAAAATGATTCTCGTGTTAATTACAGTCGTCGTATGTATGCAATCATTAGACGATACACACCGGATGTTGTTGAAGGAAATATGAATGAATGTCTTGCTGACTTAACTGGATTACGTACATTCTTTAAAATGACCTATGCTGAGATTGCGGAAAAAATAAAAAATGATTTAACAAAAGAAATAGGTGTAAGATTTACTTTAAAAGTTACTACGACAACACCTTTTGAGCAGTTTAAAAATAAATCAAAAAAATCTCAAAATATTTCAACTTATAAAGAAATAAATAAACTTTTTGCAGGTTCAAATTTTCTAGCTACAAAAAATATTTTAGGAATTAAAAGAAGATTAGCTGTACCATTTATCGGTCGTGTTTCGTAAAAAAAGGAGCCTCAGCGGGCTCCTTTTTGGCTCTTGTTGGAAACAAGATTGATCTTGTACACACGCTCAAGCCCAATTATCACAGAGTAAGCTGGATCAAGCCAGACAGAATTAACCTCCTCTTCAATTTGGTTAACTGTAAGACCTCCAAAAAGAGAGTACCAAGCTTCACGGTTTTTAATTCGCCCACTGTTGGCATTGGCCCAGCCCTCGTTGATTTTTGTTTGAAGTGGAGACTTTGGATTATCAATTCCAAAGACCTCATAATACCCACGAAGTAAAACTACAACTTCTTGGGCTGGCAAATTATCAAATAGTCTATGCCATGCCTGATGTTTGTAATTTGGTACTTCGGAAATATTTTCTGTATCCCATGTACCACCCAAGCTTTGAGGAAGCCTGTGATGCTTTGTTGGTAGATTAGGGTCGTTAGGATTTTGTAGTATTTCATAGTCAGGTGGCATACCGCCTCCCTTTCTGTTGTTGTGTTGGTGGAAAGAATGTCTTTTGATATCCTACTCCTTTTTTTGGTAAAACTCAAAGAAGTTAAAATTGTGAGATAATGAGAAAATCTTAAATGAAAGAAATTATTTTTAAACAAAGCCAGAGAGCGAAACAGCTAAGAATTAGTATAAAATCTGATTTGTCTGTTGTTGTAACTGTACCAATGAGAGCAAATATTGCTATTGCTGAGAAATTTGTAAATGAAAAAAGAAATTGGATAGAAAAGAGTCTTCTAAAAATGAAAGAAAAAGTAGAAAAGAGTGAAATAAGTACTCTTCCTAAAAGTAGTAAGAAAGGATTAGAAGAAAATAAAAATAAAGCTTTTGATTTAGTAAATAGAAAACTTTTATTTTGGAATAATTATTATAAATTTGTTTGGAAAAATGTTTCAATAAAAAACACTTCTACGAGATGGGGCAGTTGTTCTAAAAGAGGAAATCTTAATTTTAATTATCGAATTTTATTTCTTTCTGAAACATTGGCTGATTATTTAATAGTGCATGAACTTTGCCATTTAAAAGAAATGAATCATGGAAAAAAGTTTTGGAATCTTGTTGCAAAGACATTTCCTCATCATAAAGAGTTGCGTAAGCAATTAAAAAATGTTGCATGATGTATAGTATGATACTATTAACACCATGAACACCTATACAAATTATCAGGAACTTATCAAACCAACATGGGCACCACCATCATGGGTATTTGGACCAGTCTGGACATTTCTATATATCATTATCGCCCTGTCTTTTGGGTTTGTTTTTTATAAGTATTTTAAAGGGGAGATTTCATTTATGTTTGCATTGCCATTTATTCTCAATCTTATTTTTAACTTTGCATTTACTCCAATTCAGTTTTGGTTAATAAACTTACCATTAGCGTCTATCGATATTCTTCTTACTGTAGGAACACTTATTTGGGCACTTGTTGTTATCTTTCCTATTTTCCCGTGGGTGCTTTATGTAAATATTCCCTATGTTTTATGGGCATCTTTTGCTACGGTAGTACAACTTACTATTACATTCTTGAATTGGAGATAATATGAAGATTGTTACCGTGAAAGTGAATAATAGTATGCAGCATGGTTATGAATACGAAAGAACTGAACCTGTTGGGAAAAATTTTGCTCCGTTATTCAAACCTGACGTAACCCCGAAGGAAATGCTTGAGCTTGGAGTTTTTGGTGGTAAGTATATGAATGATTGCAAAGATGAATTTCCAAAAAGTTGGTTTGTGAATGCAAAGTTATCACCTGAGAAAAAAGATAAAAATTTGAATTATTTTAGAGTTAATGCAAGCCAACCGCTATCTGTGTGGAAAGCGAAAGGGTGGATATATAAAGATGATCCAAGAGGATGGTTCGAGTGGTATTGTCGCTACTATATGGGGCGTAGAATAGAAGTAGAGGATAGAAGGCAAATCAAAAGATGGAGAATGATGGTGAGACATGTATCTCAGATACGAAACAAGTGTCGAGCAGGAGATATATCATGTAACACTCGTCAACGACAAGCATTACTTCATTGGGCATATGATAGTAGGAAACTGTAATTTTTTTGTTCTATTTTTCTTGTGATTTTGTGTAATTCATATTACACTCTATGAGTTAACAAAATTAAATATAGTTATCAAGAGATGGTGAGAGTACTGACTCTATGACCCATCAGCAACCCTTAGTAATAAGTAGGTGCTTAAATTCAGCCCCCAGTAAAATGGAGGAAAGATAAACGAAATGCATCTTTCTTCCTGAATTTATTAATCAGGATTTTTTGTTTTTAATTTTTTATTCGGTTATCAATTTTTGATAGGCACGCATAAAATCTTGCTAGATTTTTGCTCTACTCGAACCGTCGTTCTCCGTAAAGATTCTCAAAAATTATAACCTCAACAAAATTAAAAATAAACATAATAATTTATAAAAAATGAAAAAAACAGCAGAATGCGTAACACCAGGACACCCAGATAAAAGATGCGATTTTATTGCAGACAGTATATTAGACGCCTATGTAAAAGATGATAAAGATAGTCGTGTCGCCATGGAGGTGATGGGAGGACATAATTTAATTACAATTAATGGTGAGGTTACTTCAAATGCAACACCAGACATTGAAGCGGTTGTGAAAGAAATTGTAGGAGCAGATTATAAAGTTATTGTGAATATTGTGGCTCAGAGTAAAGAAATTGCTCGCGGAGTGGATACTGGTGGAGC
>CAILKS010000080.1 GCA_903834855.1 uncultured bacterium
AGTTAAGGCAATAATCTTTTTTGCACCAAAAGATTTGGAAGAAAGAGCAAAAAAACCTCACACACTTCTCGCCCACTTAGAAAAATCCGTATTTAGAGGGAAGACGGAATTAAGGTTGAGAATTAAAGGAATGCTATAATTAAATTGTTATTAGATAATTTATTTAATTATGGAAATATCACTTTTGGCTGTGAAGATATTAGGGGCGTACTTAATTGTGAGTGGTTTCTTTCTTCTTTTAAGAGGAAAGACATTACCTGCAATGTTCAAAGATTTTTTTGATCATCCCGCTGTTGTGTATCTTACAGGAGTTATTTTGCTTTTCTTATCAACACTTTTTCTTTTACAGAATAATATTTGGGATGGAACATGGCGATCAGTTGTGACTTTTTTTGTTTGGGTTGTTTTGATGAAAGGATTAATGTATATATTTGCCCCAGAAATGCTTCATAAAATGGTTAGTAAAAAGATTTTGGACATGGTTAATGTCTTTGGGGTTGTAGCAATTGTCGGTGGTTTATGTTTATTTTTTGTAGGATAGTAGGGGTAGGTTATAGTTTATAGGTTTTAGGTTGTAGAAATACAGGGAGGCCGCGAAGCGGCCTCCCTGTATTTACTTTCAACTTTATGGACTTTATAAACTTTAAGGACTCACATCTTTCCACATGGTGATTATGCAGTTTATCTGACATAATTAGTTATATAATAATGATTTCAATAAAAACATTTTCTGCATTTACTGGAATAAAGAAAAGAGTGGTATTAAAATATGCTACCACCTTTATTATTTTAATTATTTTAGGTGTTTTTGGGTATAGTGCTTACACAAAACAACATATAAGTAATTCCATTAACAAAGAAAAAGCCGTAATATACAAAACGCCAGAGGAAAAAGATATTTACGTACGGTTTATCATGGAAAGTTATGATTCTATCAATAAGAATTATTGGGCAAAGCTAAGCGAAGATAATTTAGCCAATCTTTTCCAGCTTTCTATACAAAAAGTTAAAAACCAAACAGATCTTCCTGAAATGGCAACAACTAGTAGATCTGGTGTTTCTAAAATGGTAGCAAAAGCCATTACTACAGCCACTAGTTCTTTAGCAAAGAAACAAATAGCTGTAGACACTATAATATTAGCGACAACTAATCTAGAACCATATGGTAGAAATGGATTATTTTCTAAAAAACAAGAGACAGATCTTAGACAAAATGTCAGTAATATAAACCCAGATACTAATTTATATAAAAATTTAGGAGTAGAAACAGGTTCACCTGCTAGTGTTGTAGAAAAAGCCTATAAAGAAAAAGCTGCGATACTCGCAAAAGCGACAAGCACAGAAGCAAAAGATGAATTAAAGAAGATAACTTATGCTAATAAAGTTTTGACTAATGAGTATAACAAAAAGCTGTATGATGAAAATAAGATTGAACCCACAGTCTTTAGTAAAATTTTAGGAAACACACTTTATTTAGCTATTAGTAAGATTTCACCAACAACTTTGAGCGAGATTGGGGTTATTTTAGATAAAGCTAGCACTACACCAAGATTGGATAGTGTGATTATTGATTTACGAGGGAATATAGGTGGGGCACTTGATTTCTTGCAATATTTCTTGGGGGCTTTTGTTGGACAAAATCAATTTGCTTTTGATTTATTTCATCAAGGGGAATATGATGCGCAACGTACCACTATAGAAAAGTTTGAACCATTAAATCGCTATAAAGACAGGGCAATTCTTACAGATAATATGACACAGTCTACTGCTGAACTAACAGCTGCAACATTTAAGAGATTAAATATGGCGAAAGTTATTGGTTCCACAACTCGTGGATGGGGGACAGTTGAAAATACTTTTCCTCTTGAGTCAGTAATTGATGAAAATGAGTCATATTCACTATTTTTAGTTAGAAGCATAACTCTTAGAGATGATAATGTGCCGATTGAAGGTAGAGGAGTTACACCAGATATTGATGTAAAGAGTTCAACCTTTAAAGAGGATTTGCAGAAAGCTTTTAGAAATAGTTCCTTAATAAGAGCCGTAGAAGAGCAAATGAAGTCGGGTCCGGCTAGATAGATTTAGTCTATTTATAAAATTTATTAAGAAGCCTAGGTAAATCGTCTTTTGATATGTCACCAGATTCTAATTTTTGGAAAATTTCTTGTGGCGTTAACCAGTAATATTCTGTAAAATCTTCAGGATTATAATTTGGTACATCATTACTTTCTATTTCATAGACAGTCATAAAAGCACTTACTCTATCTTTCTCCTTATTTAATTTCCCAAGAATTTTATAGGGAATTTTTGTGACATCAAGATTAAGTTCTTCTTGAGCTTCTTTAATAAATGCTTCCTCGTAAGTTTCACCACTTGATACATGGCCACCAACACTGACGTCTAATGCGGAAGGGAAGAGTCTTTTGTTTTTGTGACGTCGTGGAATCCAAAGTTTTCCTTCACTATTTTTTATGAAGCAGTTAACTACACGAAAATTATGAAGTTTTTTTGCATAGACTTCATTACGGGGCATATTTCCAATGATTTCATCTTTTTCATTTACTAAATCTAAAATTTCTTCTTGCATAGTTGCTATTGTATCAAATAAAAAACAAAGACCGCATGTTGTAATGCGGTCCGAGGGTTACATTTTTGACATATAGCCAGCAGCTTCAAGCAGGAACAGACTGACGGCAAGTTCAAAAAGGTCATCGTTGCCATACCCACTGTCAATGATCTCAGTAACCGTTGTCCAACCATCTTCACATGGCATGTATTTTTGGAGTTCGCTGAATAGATCGCTACCTAGGTTTGACTCTATTACAATCCTACCGGCTCCAATGTTCCAACCATGTGACAGTTCCAGTAGTGAGATTACTGAAAGTTCGTGAGTAGAATGATTTTTCTTATATACTTCCTCATAGCCTTTGAAGAGTTTTGCGGCCTGGGAATAGTTAGTAACAACAATAGTCTTCATTTTGAGCCCTTCTAAATTAGTTAATCTCTACAAGTTCTCAAACCATTTTGAGAACTTGATAAGGATGGCAAAGATAAGGTAGTTCTCTTTGCCAAGGCTTTTACACTCGCGTGTATCTCCAAAGTTATTTGAGTAGCTATCCCAAACACTTGAAAGCCATTTTCCGGACATACTAGTAAACCCCATCGTGAGATAGCTGGCACACAGCTTAACTCTAGAGATTACCTAGCTTTCAGCTAGACCTTATGAGTATCGAGTCATACTTTTAATGCACGTGTAAAAGCACGGCAGTATTCTCAATTTCAACTCATCCACTTTTTATGGAACAAATCAAGGGGTAGTCCTCGTGCACAAGAGGTGCTTGGTTTGCGGTTTTGCTTAGGAGTATTTGTGGCTTTTATCCACAAGTCGGCGTTTCTCCTATATTGAACTTTCTGACAACATTGTACCATCTTAAACACTAAGTGTCAATGATAAAATTGACACTATTTTATTACATATTTGCTTGCAAAATAACATTAATATTATATACTGTCATATATAAATTATGACACCAAAAAATAAAGAGATTGTAAAAAAAGTAGAAAAAAAGCAAAAACCACACGAAGAAGAGTTTGAGGCACTTGTAAAATTTGGGCTTTCTGAGAACGAAGTTCGTGTTTATTTATATCTTTTAGAGCGGGGTGAAGCAGTTGGTGGTACAAAGATCGCACAAGGAACGAGTATTCATAGGCAATATGTGTATTTTATACTCCCTAAACTTATTGAAATTGGTCTTGTAGAAGAAATTTTAGTTGGTAAGTGGGCTAAATATATAGCTTTAAGTCCAAGTCATTTGGAGAAGATTGCCCGCAAAAGAGTTTATGAGACGGAGTCTTTGATTGATAATTTAAACAAGATTTCAAAGGTTGGTCATGATCAGGACTTTGAAATAGTGGTCGGGAATAAAAGAATTAGAGATTATCAGATGGAATTCGTAGAGAATGCGGTGGAGGGTGAGATACAGTATATTATCGCAGGAAGCTCAAGAGACTTTTTGAATATGATGGGGGACGAATATAGTAGAATGCTAAAAATTCAGGAAGGAAAAAAATTTAACACATTTGTGATTGGAAAAAAAGAAGATGGGGAAGTTTATGGAAAGTATAAGGCTTCGAAAGTAAATTTTCAGACACTTTATGTAGATGGACTTCCTGAAAAGTTGCCACAGTTTACGATAAGAAAAAATGAAGTACTTTTGTACAGTTATTTTAATCCACCGATGCTATATGTTATTAAATCAAAAGATGTTGCTGAAAAGTTTAAAGAATTTTTCTTTTTGTTATGGCGTACTTTTGGTGGTGAAGAAATTAAATAATCTAAACTACATAGGTCTGACCTATGTAGTTTTTGGTAGTCTTGACAGTATATACCAGAAGTATATACTTCTGGTATATGAAAACAGCAATGATTAATATAAAAACAGAGACTCATGTGAAAGCCGAGGCTCAAAAGTTGGCTAAAGAATTAGGCTTTTCGTTATCTTCAATAGTTACCGCTTCTTTAAAACAATTTATTCGTACTCGTGAAGTGCAATTTTCTATGTCTCACAAAATGACTCCTTATCTTGAGGGGATTCTTAAACAAGTAGATAAAGATATAAAAGCTAACAAAAATCTCTCCAAGAACTTTACTAATATTAAAGAGATGGATTCATATTTAGATACTCTCTAAAAAGTTATGAGAACAATTATTCTTCATAAACATTTTGAAAAGAGATATTCGAAACTTTCTCAGAAAGTAAAAGAATCATTTAAAAAACGAAGAAATATATTTATTGATGATGGAGAGAATCCCATTTTAAGCATTCATATGCTTCACGGTGAATACGGTGATTGTTTAAGTTTTAATGTTACAGGAGATATTCGTGTGGTATATAAGGAAATTAAGAAGGATATTTTTGTTTTTATAGATATTGGCTCGCATAGTGAACTATACTCATAATTTGTTACACTATCAATATGAAAATTACGATTTATACAGATGGAAGTTCAAGGGGGAATCCAGGTCCTGGAGGATGGGCGGCAGTTATTTTAACTGATAAGGAAGTTATAGAATTAGGAGGGAGAGAGGAATTAACAACAAATAATAGAATGGAATTATCCGGAGCACTGCATGGACTCAGAGAAATACAAGCAAATAGTAAACAGCAAAAAGTAAATGGGGGGGATTCCTTATTGCTAATTGCTAACTACGAATTGCTTACAGATGTAACCATCTGTACGGATAGTCAATATGTAAAAAAGGGAATGACAGAGTGGATTGATGGATGGATAAAAAGGGGATGGAAGGGGTCAACGAAGAAAGCAGTTTTGAATCAAGATTTATGGCAAGCATTAAAAAAAGAAGAAGATAGATTAAAAAATTCTGGAGTAAAAGTTTCTTGGAAATATGTGCCTGGTCACTCAGGTGTACCGATGAATGAGAGGGCGGATGTGATAGCAACCATGTGTGCAGATGATGCAAATGATTTGCAACTATATAGAGGGCCGAAAAAAGATTACTTTTTTCAAGTGTAAAGTATAAAGTCCATAAAGTTGAAAGTGGGATACGAATACAACTTGGACTCTCGCCTTCGTGGGAATGACAAATACAAAAATACTATAATAACAAAATGACGTTACAAAATATTTTTTAAATAAAAAATGAGTACACATTTTAAAACATTAATATTAGTTGCTGGGGTATGTTTAGGAATTGTCGTCGGTGAGATTTCTAAAGTTGCGAGTGAAGTTGGAATTTTTGCAGTAATACTTTTTTTGATACAGACGGGAATATATTTCTGGGAGCGGAAAAGAAAACAAATGAGTGATGCCGCAGGCGTCACTCATTTGTTTTCTTTTCCGCTCATTACAATTTTATTTTCTGTTGGATTATTTTTAGGAATTTTACGTGTGCAACTAGTTTCAGAAAAAATAAATTATGTTTGTGAGACCTCTTGTACATTTAATGCAAAAATTATTTCTTCATCCGAAACAAAAAATGATTATCAAGTTTTTAATGTTCACCCTATAGACTCACCAAGTGAAGTATTGGATGTACAAATAAAAGCTCCACTTTATCCAAAATATAAAATAGGGGAGGCACTTACACTTTCTGGTAAAGTTTTAGTGCCAGAAATTTTACCATCTCATACAGAGAAAAAATCTTTTGATTATTCTTCATACTTAATTACAAAAAATATTGGGAGTGAAATGTTTTATCCAAAAATCGAATTGTTAAATAGTGGGACTAATTCATTTGCTAGCGTGCTTGGCAGATGGAAAGAAAATATGATTGAGAAAATAAATTTATATGTTTCTTCTCCTTCATCGTCACTTGCCTCCGGTATGCTTTTTGGAAATTCTTCTATATCAAAAGAATTGAATCAAACATTTAGAGTTGCGGGACTTTCTCATATTATTGTATTGTCCGGATTTAATATTGCGATTGTAATTTCTTTTATACTTTTTGTTTTTGCTTTCTTGCCATTATTTATTCGTGTAATTTTAGCATCAGCATCTGTTATTTTATTTGTCATTATGGTGGGCGGAGAAGCATCAGTTGTAAGAGCAACATTGATGGCTTTCATCGCACTTCTTGCAACTATTATTGGGCGCGAATATTTTGCACTTCAAGCACTTGTTATTTCATTTTTACTTATATTAATTTATGAGCCATCTTCACTTATGAATGATGTGTCATTTCATTTATCATTTCTTGCAACTGCAGGAATTGTCTATTTGAGTAATCCGATAAATATTTTTTTTAAAGAATATTTTACATATATAAAATCTAAAACTTTTATTTCGACATTATCGACTACGCTCTCAGCATATATAATTACCCTCCCATATCTTATGTATACCTTTGGTTCTGTATCTATATATGCGCTACTTTCAAATATTTTAGTATTACCATTTGTGCCGATTACCATGCTCATATCTTTTTTGGTTGTAGTCACATCTTATGTTTCACAAACTGTTGCTATGGTTTTTGGTTATGTAGATACACTGATAATCAATCTAATGATTTGGATTGCTAAAGTTATAGAGCATCTACCTTTTTCTTATTTAAGTTTTCAAATTTCTTTAATAGGAATGTTTACAATTTATTTTTTTGTTGTAGTAATTATTAATTTCATTCTTAAAAAAAGCTCAGATAATTCGTTTCTCTCCGGTACACAGGAAAATATTAAAATAAAAAATGAAACGGAAAGATTAAAAAGTGAAGGAGTTTTGACTGATATTATTTCCTATTAATTATTTTTTATAGTACTCCTTTTTTCTTTAAATTTTTATAGACAACAAAAATAATTATTCCACCAACTGTTAAGGATATGGCTGTGAAGGATTGAAGTGTTACACGTTCACCAAAATAAAATCCTAAAGATGTGATTGCTGTTGCCCAGATAATACTCGCAGATAGAAAAATAAATGAAGTGAGTTTTATCGGAGTACCCGCTAATCCAGCAACTATCGGAATGAAAGATTTTACGCTAGGAGTTAGCTTTCCTAAAAATATCCACCACATACCACGACGTGTAAAAGTAGAGTGGAGAGCAGAATGTATTTTATTAAAAGTTTCTTCATTTAACATTAGAAGTTTTCGCGCGAGTGGTTTTTCATATTTTCTAATTAAGAGAAATGTAATAATATTTCCAATTGTATTTCCTAGTGCCCCAAATATTATTGTTGGAATAAAAAGTAGATTACCCGTGGCTACAAAATATCCAGCTATGAGATATAGAAATTGTGATGATGGTAAATTAGCGATTCCATTTGTAAGCATTAGAACAAAAATTGCTAAATAAGAACCCGAGGAAATGATTAGATGTAAATCCATTGGTACAGTATACAGCTTGTAGCCTTTAGCTTGTAGTCTGTAGAAAAATGCATTCGCTACAGGCTACTGACTACAAGCTAATAGCTGTCCATGTTACTATTTATTTATGAATGAATGGCTAGATGAGAAGAAAAATAAAGTAGCTGGGATTAAGGAAGAATATGGAAAATTAATTACTTTAATAATTTTATTTTTTATTTGTTCTAGTCTTGCTGTAATAATTTTTTCTCTAACGGGTACACAAAAACTTAAAGTTTCATTTTTAGATGTTGGACAAGGTGATGCAATTTTTATACAAACACCAAGTGGAAAAAGTATGTTGATTGATGGCGGTCCGAATAATAATATTTTAGCAAAACTCGCGAATGAGATGTCTTATTTTGATAATGATATAGATGTGATAGAGGAGACACATCCGGATGCAGATCACATCACAGGACTGATTCCTGTACTAGAGAAATTTAATGTGAAGCAAATAATTTTATCTAAGGCAGAAAGTGATACAAAAATATATGACGATTTAAATAGTCATATAAAAAATGAACAGGCAGAAACTCACATTGCTCAATCTGGAGATGTAATTGATTTTCATGATGGAGTAATTGTAAAAATTATTTATCCAGCTTCAAATTATATTGTAAAGAAAAATGATACTAATGATGCATCAGTTAGTGTAGAAGTTATTTACGGTGATGAGAGTTTTTTGTTAACTGGTGATTTACCAAGCACTGAAGAGCAGAAATTAATTAGAGGGGGTCTTAGAAAAAATATTACTGTATACAAAGCAGGACATCATGGGAGCAAATATTCAAGTGGTGAATTATTGCTCACTTATATTAAACCAGAATATGCAATTATTAGTGCTGGTAAAGATAATAAATATGGACATCCAAATCCTGAAGCTGTTGAAAGATTACAAAAATATTCTAAAGAAATTTTAAGCACTATAGATAGAGGAACTATTTCTTTTATTACAGATGGGAGAATGATGGAAGTGGAGACAGAAAAGTAAAACAACTTCCGGAAGGAAGTCGTTTTGTTTTAAAGAATGGTGTAAAAATTCTAAGAATTTTTTAAATCTTCTATTTCTTTTTTGAGTTCTACCATTTTTAATTCTCTTCCAACCATAACTTTATTAATTTTCTCCATTTCTTCAGCGTGTAACCTTAGAGAGGTTTCAGTTTTTTTACGTTCAGTAATATCCTGGAAAGTAACAAGACTAGCTACGATTTTCCCAGCCTCATCCTTTATTGGTGAACCAAAGACTTCTAATTGCGTACGAGATCCGTCAGGTTTTGCCACCTCTATGTCATCCACATGTTTACTTTCACCGTTCATAGCAACAACGAGAGGGAGTTCATCATTAGGGTATGGAATATCAGTACCCACTTTGTATAAATCATAACTTTTTGTGATATTTTCAGAATTTGCTTCTGGTAAAATACCTCGTCCTAGTAAGTTAAATGAAGCATTATTTGCTAAAAGTGGTTTTCCAGAAGGAACTTCAAGCATATAAACTCCTATTTGTAGATTTTCCAGAAGAGAATTAAATAAATTTTCTTTTGCGGCAAGTGTTTTTTCAATGTTTTTAAGTTCAGTAATATCTGTGTGAACAGAAAGCAAAACTTTTCCTGTTGTTGAATATTCAAACAATGAAACATTTGCATGACACCAAAAACGAGTGCCATCTTTCTTAATATTTTCAATCTCCCCACACCATTCCCCAGTCTTTTCGAGAATATCTACAATTATATTTCTTGTTTCTTCCGGTGTTTTATTTGTTGGTGCATTAACAATGGACACATTTTTCCCCAGCATTTCGTCCGTATCGTATCCAAACATTTTTTCAAATTTTCATTCGTATAAAGAATGGAACCATCCTCTACCTTAACAAGATAAACTCCCTCAGGAATATCTTTTAATAATTCAATAGCAATAAGTGGATCTGTAAAAATAGCATTTTTATTATTTGGAGTATTCATATTGTAAGTATATATTATTTTTAATAAAAAACTTTATAACATCTTAGACGTTTCCCTCAATGAATATTTATTCTTGCAAAGAAATATTATATAGTATAGTATTTTAATACTTTGCTCTTTTGGAGAATTCTATGGCTGATACATTAATCTGGGGTTTTCGGTGGGTTTTTTGGCTTTTGACTGTGGCAAAAGAAAATTTTGGAGAAGAGCCTGATGATTATGTTGAATTTACTTTTGTTAATGCAATCTTTTTTGCTTTCGGGCTATCTTCACTAATTGTTCCAGTTGTCATATATCTGTCACCAGCTTTTAATGCTGTAAAAGCTGGCTCTATTTTTTTGCCAGCAATTATCACATATTTGCTCATTGGGCTGGTTTTTTATTTTTTTGAAGGGAGATTCTTCTCTCAAGAAAATAAACGAAAAATATGGCAGTATCGTGGATCGTGGTAGCAATGACAACAGACCGATAATTAGGATTGTGGCGCAACCGGCAGGTTGCGCCACTTTTTATATGAAACAAGAAAACTATATCAATAGAAAATTAAAAACGATGTCGTAAGACATCGCTTTTAATTAGTAATAATTTTGTTAATTACAACTTAATCTGGAGGTGAAGACCACGCTTCATACAAGAAGTACAAATCTTTACTCTTGGACCATTCGGAATACGTGCCCATTGTAGGTTTGGGTATACACGACGATCCCCACAAGGATTGTACTTTGTAGCACGAACAGAGTTGGAATACTTTCCAACAACTTTTGAACCTTTTTCACATAGTGGACAGATGTTTGCCATATAATAGTTTGTGGTTACCAGTTTATGGTTACTAGTAAAAGACTAGATATCCAAAAACTTACGTCGCTAAACTATATCATAAAAAAAACACCTTCGCAACCTGACAGGTTATAGGGTAAGTATTTATCTATTCGGTAGCTAGTAACTAGTAACCATCAACTGTATACTGTGTTTCATATGACAGATGCTACAGCCATTTCACAGACTATTTATACTTTTATAATTATTATATATTCGATCATTTTACATGAGGTGGCACATGGTTATGCGGCTTATTTTCAAGGTGATGAAACTGCAAACCGTGCAGGGCGTCTAACTCTTAATCCTATACCTCATATAGATATGATGGGGTCTGTGATCGTTCCGTTATTAGCGTTTCTGACAGCTGGAACCTTTTTTGGTTGGGCAAAACCCGTTCCATATAACCCATACAACATTAGGTCTTCAAAAGGACAAGCTTTTGTTGCTTCTGCTGGAGTTCTAACTAATATTGTTATAGTGATTATTGCTATATTTTCTTTTAAAATCCTTCTGATTCAAGGTCTTTTAAGTAACGGAG
>CAILKS010000081.1 GCA_903834855.1 uncultured bacterium
CTTTTCTTTTACTTTCCATGTTATTTATGTTAGTTTTCTATTATGGAAAGTAAAAGAAAAGCCTTCATTGGTCTCTCAGGCGGAGTAGATTCGTCTGTTTCAGCGAGCTTACTTAAACAGGATGGTTATGATGTAACTGGTGTTTTTATAAAAGTATGGCAACCAGATTTTATTGAATGTACTTGGAAACAAGATAGATTAGATGCTATGCGTGTGGCTTCAGTTTTAAATATCCCTTTTATTACTCTTGATTTAGAAAAAGAATATAAAGAAGGAGTGATTGATTATATGATTGATGAATATCAGCTTGGTCGTACACCGAACCCAGACGTGATGTGCAACCATGAGGTGAAGTTTGGTGCATTTTTGAAGTGGGCTCTCGCACAGGGGGCAGATTATGTCGCTACAGGACATTATGCAAGTAATAACGGAGAAAATCTTGTGAAAAGTAAAGATGAAAATAAAGATCAAACATATTTTTTATGGACTCTTACAAAAGAGCAATTAAGTAAAATAATTTTTCCAATTGGAGAAATGAAAAAATCTCATGTAAGAGAACTTGCAAGAGAATTTAATCTTTCTGTTAGTGAAAAAAAAGATAGTCAAGGACTTTGTTTTGTTGGAACAATTGATGTAAAAACATTACTTAAAAATTATATAAAAGAAAAAAGAGGTGATGTAAAAAATGAGTTAGGTGAAGTGATTGGTTATCATGATGGTGTAACATTTTTTACAATAGGAGAGAGACATGGATTTATTATTACTCAAAAATCTACAGAAGATAAACCATATTTTGTTATTGCAAAAGATTTTAAAGAAAATACTTTAACTGTTTCCAATAACCCTCCACACGAGAAAGAGGGAAATATAATTTCAATTGAAAAAATAAACTGGACTAAAGAAATAAAAAAAGGAGAAATTTATGAAGCACGTGCGAGGTATCGTGCCCCACTTTCAAAAGTGGAAATTATAAATGAAAAAGAACTTAAGATTATAGAAGGGGGTTTAACTGCCACCTCTGGACAGTCTCTTGTTTTATATGATGGAGAATTATGTATTGGTGGTGGTATTATTAATTAGTTTATTGGCTGTGTATATCTTTATGTTTGGTGTGGAATCGGATCTCTAAATATATAATCCATAAAACGATAGCAGCTAAAGAGGAGATACTAGCTATTTCAAGCGAATGGAATTGTTCATCATTAATTTTTTTTCCTAAAATAAAAATTAGAATAGCTGCCGCAGGTGATCCTATTTGTGCAAAAATACCATACATAATTGTCTTCTTAATAGAAAGTCCGAGACTACGAAGAACTGCTAATGTCCCTATTATTTTAGGTAATTCATGAATAATTATACCTACTGTTGCAGCATATCCAAGGACTGGACTTACAAGATAGGTTGCTCCGATAACTGCCCCATCTATTAATGAATGAAACGCCTCACTAACGACAATACCTTTTGCCCCGTCTACTTCCTTGGCATGACTATGTCCATGGTTAAATTTAGAAAGTATAAAAATAGTTATTAATGCTGTAACTCCACCAATAAAAATATCAAGAAGTTGAAGCTCTTCACCATGTTCGTAAAAAGCATCAATTACTGTGAATAACAGTAACCCTAATCCAAGAATAAGAAAGGTTATTTTCCAGCCACCCTTGAAAAGATCTCTACGTAAAAGTAAAGAAAGTAATGCGAGTAATGGTAAGGAACTAGCACTTATAGTCATTAAAATAAAAGATGTATTCATATAACTTATATTTTATAACACTTTATTATATAATGCAAGTTATTTGCATAAGTATTTTATATATTATTGTTTAACTATGCGAAATATTTGCAATAAGCAAGCTAGGTGTTATTATTATATTCATGTATTTCGTTTTTCTAAAAAAATAATCTATTTATAATATGAATAAAGAAGAATTAAAAAATTTAATTAATGAAGCAGGTCTAAGAGTTACTTTGCATAGATTAAGAGTTCTCTCTGCGGTGGCTAAAGCAAAAAAACCAATAACGGTTTATGAATTAACAGAGTTACTTCGTAAAAAAGAAAATATAGATCAAGCAACTATTTATAGAAATCTATCTTCATTACATCTAGCCGGCATTTTAAGGCGATCAGATTTGAATCATGGTCATTCACATTATGAATTAGAAACAGGAAAAGCTACACATCAAATTATATGTAATAAATGTGAAATTATAGAAAGAATAGAAGGTGTCTCAACTGATAATGCTATTTTAAAAATGGTTCAAAAAAGTAAAAAGTTTAAGAATGTAATAACTCATTCTGTTGAAATTTTTGGAGTGTGTAAATCTTGTAATTAGGTTGTTAGTAAGGGGTGATAAATATAAAAAACCACCGCGTGGGTGGTTCTTTTTTTGTTGTCGGGATTAACTTAATTCCAACGAGTGAAATTGCCAATTGGTTGAGTCATTTTGCCGGTGCCAATTTCGGAGTAGGATTTTTCAATCCACTCATTGAATGGTATTTCACCAGCTTGTGGTGAGTACAAAATACCCTGAAATTGCATAATCCAGAGTCCGCTAGGACCCCGGTAAGCCGATTTCTCATCAAACATCGTGAGTGTTTTGATTTTGTGCTGCAGGCACATATCTTCACGGTGTCGGGTAACGTTGATGGCCACATAACCAAGCCTGTAGGTGACCTCGTTCAAGACTGCTCGCAGTTTTTCTGCGACAGTCGGGGCTTCTGTGGAGACAATTGCCTCTTGTTCCACAACAGCTAGAGCTGGTTTTTTCATATTTTTTCTCCTTTTTTTAACACAAATTTCTATATCACTGCCTAGTGATATAGGCGAGATTCCTCAGATTTAAAGAACTCACTGTGTAATCCTATACTTAATAATAAAAGGTGTAAAGGGGGATTATAAAAAAGTTCCGCCTTCTAATGGGCGGAATCTTTTGTATAGGCTGTTTCTATATAAACGGCAGAATGTGTTCGAGTTCTGGGTAGCTTGCTGCATCACACAGATCTTCATTTGCCACCAAAATGAAGTTGGCAAATTCCATATTTGGATTTAGTCGGGCACTTTCCACATCTTTACAACAAACGTAACGAATACGTCGTTGATCGATTTGCTTTTTGTACAAAGTTTCGCACTCTTCAAACAAATCAAAAAGTGCAATGTGTCCATCCCATTCATTTTTTGCTATGACTATCACCACGACCTTCTGGTCAAACGGTTTAACACCGAGACGAGTGATTAGGGACGAATACGAGTAGCTTGTCCTAATCCCAAGATCCAGGATTGCTTGGAAAAAGGCTTGATTAGAAAGAAAAATATGCATTTGAAAACCCCAATTAAGTTGAACAATTAAAAATATAATACCACAATTTTAAATAAAAGTAAAGAGCGATGCCGTAGACATCGCTCTTTCTGTTAACTCTTTCCTTTATTTACTGTTTGAGGCTGTATAAGGTAGAAATGGGGCGTTATTTTTTATTTTATAATCAAAAAGAGCGTCTATAAATGGATAATAAGCTTTTGCTCCCCCTAATTTACCAACACAAGAAATCATCTCAGCTTCTTTTTGTGCATGTGGGTGGAGACTTGGTGGAAGTGGGAAATTTCTATAAACATAAGAAATTCTACCTGCGTAATCTGTGCGAATCTTCTTAATTGTTGGGTGAAGCCTTGTACAGAATGGACATTCAGCATCTGAATATTCAACTACATAAACTTTTGTAGGATTTGTTACTTCTTGTAATTCATTTTGATCTATAATTTTACCTTCAAATTTAGCTAATTTTTTAAAGTTAGTTAAATTGATTGCTTCTTCTATTGATTGTCTAAAAATATTTTCATCTTGTGCTCCAGAAATATTATTTACAACATAAAAGATTCCAGCTTCTTCACGTAAGATAAAAGTTGCAGGGGTACCATTTACTCCAGCCTTTACTCCATCATTTACAGAATCAGTAACCGCCTGAGCTTTTTCACCAGAATCTACACATTTAATAAAAGCACTTTTATTAACTCCAACAGATTTTAATATTGCTGGTAATGGACTAGCGGTTGAAGAAGTATTCCCTCCTCCATTTGTTGTTATAAATCCATAACCCATAAGTCCAAAAGCTATAACAACCGAAGCGATAATGATTGCTACAGGGGTTGTTAGTGTAAAACCTCTACGGTGATGCTTTTTAGACAAGTCGTCTATGTTTCCACCGTTAACTATTTCAATAGTTTCTACTGTTATAGTTCCTTCTTCTTTAAAATTTTCTATTATTTTATTATCCTCATTATTTTTTGTGTTGTGTGCATTCATATTTTTAATTATGTTTTCTTTATACCTAATTACTTTATGTAATTATTCATTTATACTGTATGATTACGAGTATATCATGAGCAATAATAATCTATTAACAATAAAAACTATAAAAAAACTGTTCTCTGATGGACTACTTGAATTTGGTCCAATTATTATATTTTTATTATCTTTTAAATATCTCCATATTTATAAAGCGACAATGGTTTTGATGATCGTTACTATTATTTCTACTGTAATAACCTATAGAAAACAAAAAAGATTACCTTATTTAGCTCTTTATGTTGCGCTTCTCACCAGTATTTTTGGATATATGACTTTATCTTTACATCAGCCTAGGTTTATACAAATGCGTGATACTTTGTATGATGCTACCTGTGCTCTCACTTTAATTGTTGGACTTATTTTAAATATTTCTTTTTTGAAAATTGCTTTTGATTCTGTTTTTCCAATGACCAGAAGAGCGTGGAATAAGTTTACTTATGCATGGATTTTCTTTTTTATTACAAATGCTTTTCTAAATGAGTTTGTTAGGCGATCTTTTTCTTTAAAGCAATGGTTTGAATTTAAAAGTATTATGGTAGCCGTAACTATAATATTTGGACTGACGGTTATCATTTTGTTTTATGAGAAAGACGGGGATAAATAGTTTCAAGTTTCCAGTTTTTATTTTGGCTAGCGAGGGGCTAAATAGAAAAGTAATCTTTTACATTTAGCCCGAGCGACGACATAAGATTTTTTCCAGTAATACGGGTGGCCACGAAGTGGCCACCCGTATTTGAATTTTCTTGAAACTTGGAACTGGAAACTTGAAACTGTGTAGTGCACTACCAACTTTCCCAATTTTGTGTTAAAATATCACGCATTATGACAGAAGCAAAAACTGTAGAACCCTCAACCTTTCTTCATGTATATGAAGAAATTCCATCTATTACAGCTCCTACACTTGGAAATATTGGCCCAGTGACAATAGCCACTTCTACTGTTACAGTAATGTTTATTACAATTTTACTTGTAGTTTTGTGTATGTTTGCATCTCGTGCAAAACTTATTCCTTCAAAATTTCAGCATATATTAGAAATTTTTTATGAGATGGTAACAGATTTCATTACTTCAATCGTTGGAGATAAAGAACGTGCAGGTAAAATAGTTCCTTATGTTGGAGCTCTTATGCTTTATTTGATAGTTGCTAATCTTTTGCCGATGTTTCCGACAATTGGAAGTTTCTATGTACTTATAAATGGAGAGCATATTCCACTTTTTCGTGGAGCGACCACAGATTTTAATACTACCTTTGGTTTAGCTCTTGCTGTTATTGTAACAATGCAAATAGTTGGTGTACGTGAACAAGGGGCATTAAATTATCTTTCTCATTTTATTCAAATCAAACAAGTAGTAAAAGGTTTTAAGAAAAGTTTTGGAGAGGGAATGACTTCTATTGTTGGCTTCTTTGTTGGTTTGATTGAAATTGTTAGTGAATTTGCAAAAATTCTCTCACTCTCCCTTCGTCTCTTTGGAAACATGTTTGCCCATGAAGTTTTGACGGTTATTTTACTCGGTGCATTTTCTGTAGCAGTTCCTGCTATTTGGATGGGGATGGGACTGTTAGTTGGAGTAGTGCAATCTATTGTATTCGTTGCTCTTGTAACTGTTTATTATTCTTTGGTATTGAAAAAAGAAGGAAACGGACATTAAATTTCTAATTTATCCCGCTAAGGCGGCGAGGTCTAATTTCTAATTAACCTAATAAGCATTCAATGAGTTTCATTGAAAATTGAAAATTAGAAATTGAAAATTAAAATCTATGTAATCATAGATTTTCTTAGATCTTAGAAATTAGGTTAATTAGAAATTGTTTCATACTTTATTAACAAAAATTAAGTTGGAATATATGTATTATTTATGCTATACTCCAGAACAAAGCCGAGAGGCGAATTTTTATTGAAAGTGTGTAAAGTTGATATTTATTTGAATATATAGTATTTGAATTAACTATCAACTAAAAACTATTAACTATAAACTATCTATATGACCCCAGAAGCAGCAATTTATATCGCAAAAGGACTATGTATTCTAGCCATGGTTGGAACAGCCATAGGACAAGGATATCTAGTAGGTAAGACAATGGAAGCAATCGGACGCAATCCAGATATCGAAGGATCACTTTTCTCAAAAATGATCATTGGTGTGGCTATGACAGAAACAACTGCTATTTTCGCTCTTGTTGCATTCTTCCTTTTGAAATAGCAAAAAGCAGTCAGTAAACAGCAATTAGGGGATGTATTCGTATTTACCTAATTACTACTTGCTGATTACTAACTACTATCACGTATGCAAGAAATTCTTAACATTTTAGGTTCAGTGGGTTTCAATTGGCATGTCGCCATCGCTAACTTTATAAACTTCCTTATTATCTTGTTTCTTTTGAACAAGTTCTTTTTTGGAAAGATTGGAAAAGTTATTCAAACACGTCACGATGTTATCGAACGTGGTCTTTCTCAAGCCTCAGATGCAGAGAAAGCTCTTGCTAATGCAGAAGAAGAAAAGAAAAAGATTGTAAAAGATGCTAGAGTTGAAGGCCAATCAATTATGGAAGAAGCTAAGTCTAGCGCAACAGCTGTAGCTGAAAGTATTAAAAAAGATGCTGAAAGTGAAGCTCAGATTAAAATTGCTCATCTTTCTGAAAAGGAAGCTAAGCTAAAAGAATCTGTTGAAAAAGAATTTGCACTTCGAGCACCTGAAGTTGTTGCAAAACTTTATGCTGCGACCCTTGCAAAGGAAATGACTGCTTCTGATAATGACGCCCTAATCTCTCGTATGTCCGCCTAATTTATGTATTTATGTATCCACTAAAAACTGGAAACTTGAAACTAGAAACTTACCAACAATGACTTTATCTTACAAAATAGCAAAACTTATAGTAGAAAAAGGTGTAAGCATTGATGATGTGATGGTTTCACTTCGTAAATATAAATTACTTTCTCTTATTCCTTCAATAAAAGATCAAGTTAGTCGTTTAGGGAAAGATGTAAATGCAAGGGACACATTACAAATAGAATCTCCATTTGAAATAGGAGATGAAGCTATAAAAAATATTAAACGTATAGTTGGAAATGATCTTGCCCCACATTCAATATCAATAAATAAAAATCTCCTAGCAGGATTTAAGGCACGGTTTAAAGAAAAATTATACGATGCAAGTGCCGAGAGAATACTCAAACAGATAATGTCTAATTAACCTAAATCCTAAGGTTTAACGGAATTCAGAAATGAACAACGTTATGTTAATTAGAAATTAGACCTTAGGTGAATTAAAATGTTAAACATTAGCTAAAGAAAAAGAAAGTCAATTATCACCAACCATTAACCATCAACTATTAACCAAAAAACCATGTCAGTAGAAAAAATAATCAAAGACCTAGAAAAAAAGATTGCGGATATCTCAACTGAGATAGAAGTAAATGAAGTCGGAAATGTTATTTCCGTAAGTGACGGTATTGCTCGCGTCTCAGGACTAACATCTGTTGCTTCTATGGAAGAAGTTACTTTTACGTCTGGCGCTAAAGGTTTAGCTCTTAACTTGGAGTCTGATATGGTTGGAGTGGTTATTGTTTCTGGCGCTGATGGTGTATCTGAAGGAGAGGAAGTAACACGTACTGGTCGTGTTCTTGCTATTCCAGTTGGAGAAGCACTTTTAGGTCGTGTCGTTGATCCACTAATGAATCCAGTAGATGGTGCGAAGATAACAGGATTAAACCATGTAGAACTTGTAGAGAAAATTGCCCCTGGTGTTATGGAACGTGAGCCAGTGAATGTGCCAATGCAAACAGGTATTAAAGCTATTGATTCAATGATTCCAATTGGAAGAGGTCAACGTGAACTTATTATTGGTGATCGCCAAACAGGAAAGACTACAATTGCAATTGATACAATTATTAACCAAAGAGGAACAGGAGTTATCTGTGTCTATGTTGCTATTGGTCAAAAGGAATCAAAAATTGCACAAATTGTAGAAAAATTACGTGCCGCAGGTGCAATGGATTATACAGTTGTGGTTTTGGCTGGTGCTTCACACTCAGCAGCACTTTCATATTTGGCACCATATTCAGGAACAGCTATTGCAGAATATTTTATGGGACAGAAAAAAGATGTATTGGTAGTTTATGATGATCTTTCAAAACACGCTGTTGCATATCGCGAAATGTCACTTCTATTAAAGCGTCCACCAGGACGTGAAGCTTATCCAGGAGATGTTTTCTATTTGCACTCACGTTTACTTGAACGTTCATGTCGTCGTAATGAAAAAGCTGGAAGTGGTTCTATTACAGCTCTTCCAATTATTGAAACACAAGCAGGTGATGTGTCGGCTTATATTCCTACAAACGTTATTTCTATTACTGACGGACAGATTTTCCTAGATGCTAACTTATTTTATAAAGGTATGCGCCCAGCTATTGATGTCGGACTTTCAGTGTCACGTGTAGGAAGTTCTGCACAAACAAAAGCAATGAAGAAAAATGCTGGAAAGATGAAGCTTGCTATGGCACAGTATCGTGAACTAGAAAGCTTCTCACAATTCGACTCAGATTTGGATGCTGATACAAAGAGAACAATTGAAAGAGGAAAGAGAACAGCAGAAATGCTAAAACAGGGTAATGGTGATCCACTTCGTACAGGACTTCAAGTTTCTACTGTTTATGCAGTAAACAATGGTTTCGTTGATGAAGTTGCTGTTAATGATATTGTTGGATTTGAAAAAGCAATGCATGAATATATGAAGACTACAGGAAAGAGTGTACTTGAAGCAGTTGAGAAAGGTTGGGATGAAGAAATTGAGGCTTCATTAAAGAAATCTTTAGAAAATTTTGTGCATGTGCACGGTGATAAGAAGTAAATATATGTAAATTTTAATTTCTAATTTTAAATTTTTAATGAAATACAAATGCATTCAATAAAAATTAAGAAATAAAAATTAAAAATTTTGCGAAGCAATTATGCAAACAAAAGTAATTAGACAAAAAATAAAAAGTGTTGGAAACATCAAGAAAATCACTAAAACGATGGAGATGGTTTCGGCTGCAAAAATGAAGAAAGCAATCGATAATGCTCTTTTACTTCGCCCATTTCATACAGAGGCACAAGATGTTCTTAAAGATATTTCTCTTGATCCATTAACTCGTCATGAATTACTTGCACACAACGGCACCCCAGGTGAGGTTGTTATTATTGTTGCCTCAAATAAAGGACTTTGTGGAAGCTATAATGTAAATATATATCGTAAATTATTGAGTGCCTATAATGAAGAAGAAAGAAAAAATCTAAAAGTAATTGCTTTTGGTAAATATTCTGAAAAAGTTGCAAAGAAATTGCATTTAGAAACTTTGGCTTCATTTAATCATCCAGTATTAACTAGTGACGATGCTCACGCGACAACCACAATGATTGTAGACTGGTATAAAGAAAAAACTATTGGGACTGTGCGTGTACTTTATACACATTTTACTTCGGCTTATACTTTTACTCCGACACTACTTCAGCTTCTTCCTTTTTCATCTGAGGGAAAGCCAAGCACTCATGGCGAACCACGTTATGCTTATGAGCCAGATCAAGATGTAGTACTTTCAAGTATTATTCCAATGATGCTTCATAATATTATTTATGGTGCAATTTTAGAGAGTTCTGCTTCAGAACATTCTGCCCGCATGTTTGCTATGAAGTCAGCAACAGATAATGCAAGTGAATTACAAGATGAACTAAAACTTTACTATAACCGCGCACGACAGGAAAGAGTAACACAAGAAATTTCAGAAATTACATCAGGAGCGCTCGCATTAACAACATAAATGAGCACATCAAATATTATTAGTAAAAATTATTAACTTTAACATCAAACATTATGAACAAATCACAAAACGTCGGAACAATCACACAAATCGTAGGACCAGTTGTAGATATTACTTTTACAGGTGGAGTGCCTGCACTTAAAAATGCTCTACACATCACAAGAAAAGAAGGAGGACTTCTTACTCTTGAAGTTGCACAACATCTTGGATTCAATGATGTGCGTGCTGTAGCCATGTCATCAACTGACGGTTTAACTCGCGGAATGGATGTTATAGATACAGGAGCTGCGATTCAAGTTCCAGTTGGACCAGAGATTTTGGGTCGTATGTTTGATGTGGTTGGTATGCCAATTGACCAAAAGCCAGCGCCTAAGACTACAAAGTCTTATCCAATTCACCGTGCTGCACCAACATTTGATGAACAATCAACACATGCTGAAGTTCTAGAAACTGGTATTAAAGTTGTTGACCTAATTTGCCCATTCCTAAAAGGTGGAAAGGTTGGACTTTTCGGTGGGGCTGGTGTAGGAAAAACTGTGGTTATTCAGGAACTCATTCGTAACATTGCATCTGAACATGGTGGATATTCTATTTTTGCTGGTGTTGGTGAAAGATCTCGTGAAGGAAATGACTTGTATCGCGAAATGGAAGAGTCCGGTGTTCTTGATAAAACAGTGCTAGTGTTCGGTCAAATGAATGAACCGCCAGGTGCCCGCGCCCGTGTAGCTCTTTCTGCGCTTTCAATGGCGGAATATTTCCGTGATGAAGAAAAAAAAGACCTTCTACTTTTCGTTGATAACATTTTCCGATTCACACAAGCTGGATCTGAACTCTCAGCTCTTCTTGGTCGTATGCCATCAGCCGTAGGATATCAGCCAACACTTGCATCTGAAATGGGACAACTTCAAGAGCGTGTTACTTCAACAAAAAATGGTTCTATCACCTCGGTACAAGCAGTTTATGTGCCGGCGGACGACCTTACTGACCCAGCGCCAGCGACAACTTTCTCTCACTTGGACTCAACAGTTGTGCTATCACGTCCACTTTCTGAATTAGGTATTTATCCAGCTGTGGATCCACTTGACTCATCATCAACTATTTTACAACCAGATATTGTTGGACAGGAGCATTATGATGTAGCTCGTGGTGTACAAAAAGTTTTGCAACGTTATAAGGATTTGCAAGATATTATTGCCATTCTAGGAATGGATGAACTTTCTGATGAAGATAAAAAAACTGTAGGACGCGCCCGTCGTATACAAAAGTTTTTGTCACAGCCATTCTTCGTGGCAGAACAATTTACCGGCGCTAAAGGTGTTTATGTAAAGCGTGAAGATACAGTTCGTAGTTTCAAAGAAATTCTTGAAGGAAAGCATGACCATGTGCCAGAGTCAGCTTTCTATATGAATGGGTCCATAGATGATGTAATAGCAAAGCACCAAAATCAAGTAAACTAATTATCAATTTTGCAATTATCAATTTTCAAATAAATACAAAATCTGCATTTTTTGAAAATTGGAAATTGATAATTGAAAATTAAAAAAGTTTTAATGAAGATGATGCAAAAATAAATCACCTAATATAATTAATAACACTAATTCCATGCTAAAATTACGCGTAGTAACCCCAGATAAAGTAGCTGTTGATGAAATTATCGACAGTGTGAGCATACCAACAACAAGTGGTGTGATTACTGTACTTAGTAAACATATACCACTTGTCTCAACAATAAAGTCAGGGGAAATGATTGTACATAAAGGTGGCACTGGTGTTAGTTATGCTGTCTTTAAAGGTTTGGTAAATGTTAGGCCACATAGAAAAGGATTAACTGAGGTTGTGGTATTACTTGAGCAGACTGAATCAGTGGAAGATCTTGATCATGCACGCGCTGCAGAAGCTTTAGCTCGTGCAAAGGCAATGAAAGATGAGAAAGATGATGATGTTGATTTTGGAATATTTGAAGGAATGATTGAAAGAGAATTAAATCGTGTGAAAATTGCTGTTAAACATAGAAAACACCTGTAAAATAGTGGAGAGTTAAGAGGAGAGAGGTAAGAGTAATACAAATGACGGTCGCTTTGCGACCGTCATTTATATTTTCTTTTAACTTTAAATTATTTTAAAATTTGTAATTAAAAAACAGCAACCGCGTGGGTTGCCATTTTTGTTTATTTGGTCAGCTTTAATTTACTGGATCCAGCAAATAGGCACCATCAGGTGTGAACACCATAAAGGAATCATCTGGCAATTGTTTGACCTCTGTGATTGTTTCAGAAACCAAACTAGGATTGTGTTTTTTATCACCAAACAAACTCAGATTTTGGCAAAGAAGTTTAACAGTGCTAGATAATTCTTCAAAATGAAGTTTCCCGCCACCTGTTGGGACTGTTTTGGTAATCCCGACAAATCGTAGACCGAGCCGTAAGTCTTTTACGTTACTCCTGTCAAAATATGCGATATATATTGTCATTTTTATCTCCTAAAGTTATTGAACAAAATTGGATAAATACCAATCTAATCACTATCCTGCCAGTTTTATGTTTTTAAGTCAACTATTAAAAAATAAATTGTTACCAAAGAATTATAAGTAGAATAATACCAATAATGATACGATAGTATCCGAAAATTTTAAATGAATGTGAACGTATATAATTTAAGAAATATCTTATAACAATAATTGCTATAACAAATGAGATAAAGGTTCCAAATAGAATTGGGGTAATATCAGTAAAAGTAAGCTCACTATGTTTTTTATAAATTGTATAAAGTGTCGCTATCACCATCGTAGGTACTGCAAGTAAAAATGAAAATTCAGTAAGGACTTTTCTGGAAAGTTTCATTGTAAGTCCTCCTATAATCATAGCTCCAGAACGGGATACTCCAGGGACAACAGAAATAGCTTGATAAATACCCAATAAAAATGCTTGTGTATAATTTATATTTTTTGACTCTATAATTTCTCCTTGTTCTTCCTTTTTATCGTACCAATTTTCTATTATCAAAATAAAAATACCACCTAAAGTCATTGTAAAAGCAACTAGTAGTGGATTTTGTAACCAAGCTTTAATGTGTGGGAAA
>CAILKS010000082.1 GCA_903834855.1 uncultured bacterium
GAAACTAAAAACTGGAAACTGTTTATATCTACTTTATAAACTTTATGGACTTTCAACTGAATTAATTATGTTATAATTAATTCATATGAAGGTTCACCATATTGCGAAGCATTTATTTATTCCTCATGAAGGGAATGAATATAGACCACATTTTTTTAGAGAGCTAAGTATCGGTATTATTTTAATAATTAGTATATTTTTACTCGGTATATCTTTTGGAAGTTCATTTTTTATTCATAAGACAATTTTAGGATCTTCAGTTGCTTCATCTGTTCTTGTTGATTTAACAAATAACTCTAGAATTGCTTATAACGAAGTACCTCTCACTCTTAATACAAAATTACAACATGCAGCTCTTTTAAAAGGTGAGGATATGTCAAAAGTTGGATATTTTTCACATGAAAGTCCAACAGGTGTTACGCCTTGGCATTGGTTCAAAGAAGCTGGTTACACATTTTTATATGCAGGTGAAAATTTAGCAATTAATTTTACAGAATCAAATGATGTGGAGGCTGCATGGATGGCATCTCCTAAGCATAAAGAAAATATTCTTAATACCAACTTTCGTGAAATAGGAATAGCAACAGTGGAAGGTGTTTATCAAGGTAATGTAACAACTTTTGTTGTACAAATGTTTGGTACGCCAGCAGTAGCTGCCGCAGAAGAGGTTATTGTGCCAGTTAAAGTTGTTGCAAAGACTATAGAAAAAAATAAAGTTGTTAATTTACCAGAAGCAACTTCAACTACGAAAGTTATTGCTGTAACAACGAATGAGACGGTTAAAGGAGAAGCTACCAGTACTCCCACCATGGTTTCATCATTGAAATCAAATATTTTATCAATTTTTAAATCGCCGACGCTTTTTATTGTTAAAAATACAGATAATGTAAAAGAGGTTGTACCAGAAAAGGAAGCCGTTTCTGTGGAAAAATATTCAACATGGTATGGAAGACTTTTGTTTGGAGGGTCTGGATATGTGCAAACAATTTATAAAATCATGATATTAATTATTGCTTTTGCATTAATTGTAATGATATTTATTGAAATCAGAAAACAACATCCAAAACATATAATATATGGTGTTTTAATGTTAGCGATATTGATTGTATTTGTGTTAATAAATAAATCACTTATTTATTAAAATAGTTAAGAGAACATTAAGGAAAGAGGTAAGAGAAAATACGAGATGGCCACGAAGTGGCCATCTCGTATTTGTATTTACTCTCACCTCTCCACTCTTTCCTCTTAACTAGTTTACTTTGTAAATTTAAAGGTATTCACAATACTTCCAGCAGTATTATAATATTTATTTAATTCTGCATCTGTTAGTCCTGGCTTCATGGTTTCATCTTTATAATTACTTCCAGATTTTATTTGTTCTAAAACATAACACATATTATTATGTATTGTTCTATAACTTTCTCCTTGTACATATTTCATCATGACAGCATCTTGGAAGCTAAATCTTTTAAATACAACACCATTTATTGTTACATTTGTAATTTTTTGATTAGTATAGCCAGCATCAGTTGCATAACACTCCTTTGTATTAGGGCTAATTCCTACACGAAGTTCAGCTACATAGAAAAGTGGATATGGTTTTCCTGCGACGCCATCTCCTCGGTCTATACGATAAACAGGGAATGCTACAATAGCTTTTCCTTGATTTGCCTGTCCAGCATTTAATCTCCAATTACTTGCGAGAAGATAAAATGTTGTGAAATAATTTTGTGGAACAACTGTTGGAGGATATCGCAAAGTGAAATTATATTCACTGTTGGCATAACCAGAAAGACCATCGTTACTTGGAGTTACTTTTGCTTTACTTGCAGTTACTTTTGTGGTGGTTGCCGATTGTTCTAAATTGTTTTCTGTATCACATCCGATATATGTTGTACTTGTACCTTCAGTTATAAAAGCTGTAGTTCCTTTATTCCAAAATACAATTTTTTCATCAGCACTTGCATAACGAGCACCAGAAGCAGAGATTGCATGTGGAAGGGATATTTTTCGTCCATCACTTAATACTAAGTCTACTTTCGTATCACTAGTTGGATAAAATGTTGCGATAATAGATTTATTATCTTCACAAGTAAATGTATATACATTTTTTTGTGTTGAATCTTTTTCAATTAATAAATAAGCTGAAAGAGAAATTAATATTATTGTTAATAATAATATCAACAATCTTATATATTTTTGTTTGTTTGGCATTAACTAATTGTATACTTTTTTTGATTAATTGCTATTGATAGAATGTGAAAAATATAGTAGAATACTTTTGTTAAATACAGTTTAAATACAGTAAATAAAGGAAAGAGTTAAGGGTTGAGAGTAAATATAAGTATTGTGTATTTGTATTCAACTACCAGCTAAAAACTATCAACTATAAACTGTCCAATTGGGGCATCGTCTAATGGTAGGACAGCGGTTTCTGGAACCGTTAATCGTGGTTCGAGTCCATGTACCCCAGCTTTGTGAAGAAGTTTTCCAAAGAATTAATACTTTTCTTTTTTGTTTTTAAATATTTAGATTTTTTGGCGGGATGGCCCCACCGTAATCTGGCGGGGTAAATCAGGACAGCGGTTTCCCCGCCGGAAAGCAGGCGGGGTAAACTGAACCGTTAATCGTGGTTCGAGTCCATGTACCCCAGCAACACATTTTAAAAAGCACGCTTTAGCGTTCTTTGATTTTGTGTTGCTGGGGTAAGTGAGTGATCTGCATCACTCACGACATGGACTCGAATGGTCGCAGTGATGTTTTTCTAGCAAGAAAAACCATGAGAGGCGGCCTGCGAAAAAGTTTTTTGACGAAAAAACTTTATTTGTAGGAGAGTCCATGTACCCCAGCAACATATTTTAAAAGTAGGCAAAGCCTTCGTTAATTTTGTGTTGCTGGTGTGTGTGATATTATTAATTTATGGAATTCATTAAACTAACAAAACTTAATAAAGGTGATAGAGTCGCAATAGTTTCCCCATCGTTTGGAGCTCCTGGAGTTTGGCCTCATATATATGAATTAGGTTTAAAACGTATTAGAGAAGTCTTTAATCTTGAGCCGGTAGAATTTTCTGTTACTAAGAAAGTTGGTGCTTCAAAAGAAGAAAGATCAAAAGACTTAATTGAGGCATTCGAGAACAAAGAAATAAAAGGAGTTATCGCATCCTTGGGAGGAGATGATCAAGTTACTTATATTAAAAACTTATCAATAGAACCTTTTACTGATAATCCAAAAATGTTTTTTGGATTTAGTGACAACACTCACTTTTGTAATTTTCTTTGGTTAAATGGCATACCGTCATATTATGGAGCCTCTTTATTCACTCAATTTGCAATGCAAGTGAGAATGGATGACTTTACTGTTAAATATTTAAACCATGCATTGTTTGAACAAGGGGAATTTGAATTAGAATCAAGTGATGTTTACAATGACATTGGTCTTAATTGGAATGATGTTGAAAATACAAATAAAGAAAGAGTATATGAAAAGAATGATGGTTGGTTTTGGGATGGAGAGACAGATGTGGAAGGTATAACTTGGGGAGGGTGTCTAGAATCAATTGATGAATTATTGCGTCACAATGTACAAATACCAACACTTAAAGAATTTGAAAATATAATTCTTATCACTGAAACTTCTGAAGAAGTTCCAAGTAGCCACGATGTTTTTAGAGTTTATCGAGCACTTGGTGAAAGAGGGATATTAGAAAGAGTAAAAGGTGTATTAGTTGGGCGCCCTAAGGCATGGCATTTCAATAAACAAAATACTACCGAACAAAAAGCCGAGCATAGAAAAGATCAAAGAGAAACAATTTTAAATATTGTAAGACAATATAATAAAACTGTTCCAATAATTCAAAATATGGATTTTGGACACACCGACCCACAGATTTGTATGCCTTATGGAGCTAAAGTCAGGATTGTCTCATCAGAAAAAAAGATTTTCGCGGAGTTCTAGAATGTTTTTGTTTTAGTATTTGTGTTAAATAAAAACTAAAAATTAAAAACTAAAAATTTTCTAATCTAATATTTTTTACAATCTTCTTTAATCTCACACCATCTACAAACTAGTAACTATTCACCATTAACTATCCCTGCTATACTTTCTCTATATGAATAAACCAGATTATACAAATGTTTTGGAAGAAATTTCTAAATTAATTAAGGGTGATGTGAGTGCCTTAGAAGCAGATAGAGAAAAGTTTGCTCGTGATACAAGTCTTTTTTATGTTAAGCCAGAAATAGTTGTTTCTCCTAAAGACGCCGAAGACATTTCAAAAGTTTTAGCTTATGTTTTAGAAGAAAAGAAAAAAGGAATGGATATTTCTATTGCTATGCGTGCAGCTGGTACTTGTATGACTGGTGGCCCACTTTCTCAATCTATTGTGATTGATACTATGAAATATATGAATCACATCACAAATGTGACAGATACTTCTGCAACCGCTGAATCTGGAGTTTTTTATCGTGATTTTGAAAAAGAAACATTAGCCAAAGGTTGGCTCATGCCGAGTTATCCAGCATCACGCGAAATTGCAGCTATCGGTGGAATTATTTCAAATAATTCTGGTGGAGAAAAAACCCTAACTTATGGTAAAACAGAAAAATATGTGAAATCAGTAGACGTAGTTTTTGCAAATGGAGAACTTGGAAAGTTTGAAGCAGTTCGTGAAGAGAAGTTAATGCAAAAATTTGAAGAGCAAAATGAAAGTGGACGTATTCATAGAGAAATGCATAAACTCATTACAGAAAATTATGATTTAATAAAGGGATCTAAGCCATCAGTATCTAAAAATTCCTCAGGTTATTATTTATGGAATGTTTATGATAAAGAAACTGATATTTTTGATTTATCAAAACTCATAGTTGGAAGTCAGGGGACTTTGGCAGCCGTTTCTTCGGTTACTTTAACTGGAGTAAAGCCAAAAACCCACACTAGAATGTTGGTTATGTTTGTACCAACCACTGTTCATTTGGGTGAGATTATTCCAAAGATTTTAGAACACAAACCAGAAACATTAGAATCATACGATGATCATACATTTAAGATTGCCATTAAATTCTTCAAAGATATAGCACTTAGAATGGGTGGAAATATGATTACTCTCGGTTTTCAATTTTTACCAGAATTTTGGATGGCAATAACTGGTGGAGTCCCAAAAATTATTTTAATGGCAGAATTTGCGGAAAATTCTGAAGAAGAAGTTGAAGCAAGAATAGCTTCGGCATATGAAGACATGAAGTCTTTCAATCTTCCAATTAAAAGAATGAAGTCAGAAGCAGAAGCAAAAAAGTATTGGACTTTCAGACGTGAAAGTTTCAATTTGTTGCGTAATCATTTAGCTGGACTTCGTACAGCACCAACAATAGATGACATCATTGTTCATCCAAAAGACTTACCAGAATTTTTGCCAAAAATGGATGCAATTTTCGCAAAAGATACCTATAAAGATTTAATTTATACGCTGCAAGGACATTTGGGTGATGCAAATTTTCATATAATTCCGCTTATTAATGCTCATCAAGAAGGAATTGGGGATGTGCTTCATAAATTAATGGATGAAATATATGATCTTGTTTTTGAATACAAAGGTTCAATGTCAGCAGAACATAATGACGGACTATTGCGTACTTATTATCTTCCAAAGATGTTTTCCCCAGATATTATTTCTTTATTTGAAAAAACAAAGAATATATTTGATCCAGAAAATATTTTAAATCCAGGTAAAAAAGTTAATGGGGATAAAGATTTTGTTTGGAGTCATATAGATAAGTGATATAATTAAAATATGAAATTTATAGACTTTCTTTTCGTTTTTTTTGATAAGGTAGAAGATAACATTCGTGGGGTTTTAGTTAAGCATCTTTTTATTTATACATTTCTTGGTGGAACTGGAGTTGTTCTTTTCTGGAGAGGTATATGGCATATGGCGGATCTTTTAGAAAAAAGAGGAGGATTTTCTACTGTTCTTTTTTCACCACTTGGCTCAACTGTATTAGGTATTATTATCTTACTCTCAACAGGACTCTTTGTTTCAGTATTTATTGGAGAATCAATTATTATTTCTGGTATTAAAAAAGGAAAGAGAGTTATTGATAAAACTATTACTGATGTTGATAATGAAAAGGCAGAAGTTGAAGAGAGTATGGCTATGATTTCTGATGTTCAAAAAGAAGTTAAGAAAATTGAAGATACTATGTCTAAAAACGAAAAAGATAATAAATAAAAGAAATTGTTAATCACTAAAGCGATGTCGCAAGACATCGCTTTTGGTTATATAAAAACAAAAACCCGTCACAAGGACGGATTTTTAACAGCAGGAAGAAAGATTACTTTCTAATGTATAATTTCTTTTCCTGTTACTCGGAACATTTCTAGATTGGCTACATTTTTGACCCTTGTACAATAAAGTACGTGTGTTAGTTTTTCAATGTTTGTACCTATCTCACGATACAAAGTTGCCTCACCTTTATGTTTCATGTTTTCGCATAAGTCTGCAAGACCAAGAAAGCATGACCGGCTAATATTCATGAAATACGCTGAAGAGACATTAAGTTTTTTAGAACGTTCCGGGAAAAGACCCGCGAATATAAGGCTCGTATCGGCCGTATCAGCAAGCATTACTTCTTGAACTTTTCTTCTCTCTAGCATGCTTTCGAGATATTGAAGTGCAAGGGTTGTGCTTAATAATTCACATTTTGCAATAAATCTCATGAGCATAAAAACCAGGTAGCTTTCTTGGTTTTCTGTGAGTTTTATTTGTGCTCGGTCTTCTGCTTCTTTTAAAAGATCTACCCAGAGTCCAGTTTGAGTATTTGCTGTGTGTAACACGGTATTTCCTTTCTCCTTTATTTGTATAACGCCGGTAGATAGATTACCTTTTTTATAAAAGTAAAGCAATAAGTGACATTCAACAAAAAATCCCTCAACTGAAGTTGGGGATTTTTTGTTTCTGTGGACCCTAGCGGGATCTCCGACAAGTAAATTTTTGTCGTCACAAAAATTTATCGCCGGCCGCCGCTCGCGATTCGTCTTGCTAGACTCATAACGCTGTGCCCATTCGATTCCGCCCAGAAGTAAAACAGTTTACTTCTTTTACGTGTCCACAGAATAAAATAACTCTCAGTTTTTTAACTGAGAGTTATTTTATTCTGTGGACCCTAGCGGAATCGAACCGCTC
>CAILKS010000083.1 GCA_903834855.1 uncultured bacterium
CTAGTCTTTCCTTAATAGCATTTAATAGTATTATATTATAATTATTGGTCTCTTCGTTAAAAAAGACACCCCACGTAGTTAACGAATTATAATCGGCTCTATTGTTAGCTTCTTGTGCAGCATCCAGAGACATGATTGTAAACTCGCAGCTTGGTGGATCTTCTTTTTCCCATATATTCCACCACTCACGTTTAATCAGTGCGCCTTCTTCTGACACTGGGTTCTGTAAGTATTGAGCATTCCAGTACCGTACATCTAGTGCTGCCTTCTTTGCCTGTAATTCTTCAAGTGGCCAAAACTCAGGCCAAAGACTTTCTTCTTCGCCCGCTTTGTTTTCAATAATTGCTGGAAATTCAACGACTTCCCAATCGTCAACTCCTTCAGTCTTTACCATTTGGTTAACTATTTGGCCGGTCAAGTCTAGCTTAGACCACCTAGTCATCACCACAATAATCGCACCGCCCGGCATAAGACGTTGAATTGGACCAGACTGAAACCACTCCCAAGCAGGCAGAAAAACATCCGCTCGTCCCAATTTGGCGTCTTGCTCGGAATGTGGATCATCAATGATAAACAAATCAGCCCCGCGACCAGCGAGGGCACCACCAACACCAATAGCAAAGTATTCTCCATTATGATTTGTTCCCCATCTACTTGCTGACTTACTATCTGCTTGTAACTCTACATCAGGGAATATATCACTATAAGCATCAGAACTGACAAGGTTACGAACACGTCGACCAAAGTTAACTGCAAGGTCAGCAGTATGAGATGCCATAATAATCTTCTTGTGTGGGTACTTACCCAAAAACCAAGCCGGTGCCAAATATGAGATGAGCTCGGACTTTCCGTGTCGCGGAGCAATGTTAACAATAACGCGTTTCTTTTTCCCGTTAGCGATGTCTTCAAAGATTTGAGCCAATCGCTTATGATGTGCACCAACCATGTAACCAGGGTAGACATGTTTTACAAACTCCAAAAATTTATTTTGTCTTAAATCTAATGCTCTTGTTTTTTCTAACTCTTCTAGCTCTGCAAGTAATTGTATCTGTTCATTTCTTGGAAGCAAGCTTATATTAGCTAGAGCTTTTTGTACATCAGCTTCTGTAAAGCCAGAAATATCTAATGCCATACTAATCTTTTTCTGGAGTTACATCTACAGCATCTATAATTTCAAACGATGTGTCAATAGCAGAAGTAGTTCCTAATATTTTGTAAAGCTTTGATTTGATTTGAGTTTCTAAATCTTCTTGGCTTAAATTTTTAACTGTGATTTCTGTTTTCTCTGAGAATAAACCTACGTCAGATATCTTACCTAATAGTTCTAGGGCTTTTAATCTGTGTCTTGGATCTGATAATCCTGCATCTTCTATGAGTTTATTTGTAACAAACCGTCTCAACTGGACGGCTTCTTGTACAACTTGATGATCATAATCCGAAAGCATCGTAAATAAGTGCTGAACCGTAGCCGGAGTATTTAATGCCTTGTTTGTAGCAGCATTTAAAGTGTTTGTGGCTTCAGGATCAGTAAAACGTTTGAATAATTCAGCAGCTTCTTGCTTTTCTATAGTAGATATAGGTATATCGGCTCCCGCTTCTAGTAAAACTTTAGCTGTATTGGCAGCAACTTTTACTTTTTTATCTAAAGTGGTAGCTTCTTCGGCCTCAAAGTCATCAGGCAGGGGTTTATTTGGGTCTGGTATGATTGTTATTGCCATAAAATGTCGCTGTTTACACCTTAGAAATTTATTTGCAGCTATTGAGGGCAATATATAGTAAATTGTTATATTAATCAAGTACTTTTTTGATACAATGAGTTATGAAAACCACGCTGACTAAAAAGAATTTAGAGATACTCTATAACATGGCATGTCAAATGGCGCCTTTCAATACCCTTCCTATGCCTAAGTCTCATAAAGTTAAGTTCAAAGTTATTAAAAACCCTAATATATATGGTTGTTTTGATGAGCATGAGATGGAAATTCAAATAAGTTCTAACGCTTGTGGGCATTTCACTACTATCTTCCAAACTCTCCTGCATGAAATGGTCCACCTAGCTCTTTATGTTCGGGGTGATGATGATTTCCATGAGCATGGTCCTAAGTTTCTTCGCATCAAGAACGTCTACTCGGAGTTATACAACTTCGATCCTAAAGCCATCTAGCCCCTGTAAAGTATACTTTACATCCGTTTTATCCTAAGTCCTTGATTTTTTTAAATTTTTTATAAAAATTTTTTTGAAATGCCTTTTATTTTGATGACGGGGGGTGTTTCCTTTTTTCAATTTTATAAAACTACCATATCATTTGTGTAGTTCCCAGTGAATACAGACGGGGACGAGGCTCATCAAATAATGGGGCTATAGGGGTATACTAGGGGACATAATTCTGGACTTTGTCTAGTTTCTATGCTATAATGTTTGTATGAATTGAGTTATCTATATGTCTTATATTCAATTCATGGGACTTTGTATCAATTTTGATACTTTGTCTTTTCTTAATAACTTAAAAATGAAAGTGAGAAAATATCATGACTAAAATTCACGATAAAGTATTATCCGAAAGTAATAAGCCTAGCCTTAAAAAAGCTAAACAAGCTATTCAAAAAACAATATTAGTTTTATCGAAAGACGAATATAGTCAATTACATGAAAGTGTAATTGTTCCTTTCGAACAAGCTATTGATAATGTTAGAAACAATGACGAATTGTTTTATGACATATCGGAAAATTTAATTGGCATTTTTGGGTTTAAACCTAGCTATGCCATGTTTCAATTATGCCGAGAGGAAACAAAAAAGGCTTTGATGGAAAGTAAGAAAATATCAGAAACTACTTTTAAAAATCACTATTGGAAATATGTTAGAGATTTTTTAGAGATAAACAAAGAGTTTACTTTTCCAAAAAGTAATTCGGAAAGTGCTGTTAAGAAACAAGAGCAAAGAGAAAAGGCTTTATCACTAACCAAAAATGACGGAACTTTACATTCATTAATTGATATTTCCGA
>CAILKS010000084.1 GCA_903834855.1 uncultured bacterium
CGCAGTGATGTTTTGCTAGCAAGCAAAACCACGAGAGGCGGGCTGCGAGAAAATTTTTTGACGAAAAAATTTTACTTGTAGCCGATCCCTAATGGGGGCACAAAATGAAAAAAGCAAAGTCTTAAGACTTTGCTTTTTGTATTTTCTATAAACTATTATCTACAACCTAAAACCTATTCCTGCTATACTTTTAGTAATGCAAAAAATTAAAAAGTATTTTCCACATTTTTTATTAGCAATTTATACTATTGAATTTGTTTCATTAGGAATTAATCCATATTCACGAGATGTTTGGTATGCAGAGAATATTCCAATATTTGGAATTGTATTATTCCTAGTAATTTTATATGTAAGAGGAATTAGATTTTCAAATACCGCTTATTTATTAATGAGTCTCCTTCCTTTTTTCCACACAGTAGGTGGTTATTATACATTTGAAAGAGTTCCATTTGATTGGTTTAATAATTTCTTTGGATTTGAAAGAAATATGTTTGATAGAGTCGGTCATTTTTTAGCTGGCTTCTTTGCTTATGGATTAGCTGAATATGTTCTTACTTATAAAAAAGTTTCTACAAAGTTTTGGGCATTTTTCTTGGGCATATGTTTTATTGGAACACTTGCTATGACTTATGAATTAATTGAGTGGCAATATGCTGTTAAACAAGGTGGAGATGCCGGCCTTGCCTTCCTTGGTTCACAAGGGGACATTTGGGACGCACAGAAAGATATGTTGATGGATACGCTCGGTGCAATATTTGTATCGATTATTGGTATTTTTACTTTGAAAAAGTAGTGCTTTTAAAAAAGTGAATTTTCTTATATACTATGCCTCACCTGCCCGGGTGATGAAATGGTAGACATAAGACACTTAAAATGTCTGGCGCAACGCGCGTGCGAGTTCGAGTCTCGCCCTGGGCACAACATAAAAAATGAGACAGCTTTGGCTGTCCATTTTTTAGTTGTGCCCAGGGAGTACGACACCTGCGTGTCGTACGTCGAGACTCGAATAGGGGTCGAGGAGTCTCCTGTTTTAGGTATTCCTAAAACGAGACGAGGTGACCGAGTCTCGCCCTTTTTTATTAATTAAAAATAAAATTGGGATTTTTCTTTTTAACTTTGTTATACTTTAAATATATGGAAAACTTTAGTAAACACGCACCTTGTCTAGACAAAAATTGTAGTTTTTGTTGTGACCCAGTTAAAATTAATCAGAAAGCAATTCAGTCTGGTTTTAAATCACCAACAGATAAAGATGGTAATAAAATTTGGCAAAAAACTGGTGTAGTTATTGCTCCAGAAGAAAGAATTGATACAGATAGAGTTGTTACGTTTGATTGTATTAATTATGATAAAGAAAGTGGTAAGTGTTTAGATTATGAAAACAGGCCAGAAATATGTAAAAATACAACATGTATCAAAAATGATAATGAAAGTATTGATCAACAACATAAAAGAATGACTGAAGTTAAATTTGTAAAAATGAAATGAAAAAAGTAGCTATTTTATTTGGTGGTCCTGGAAGTGAGCACGAGGTTTCTATTTCTTCCGCAAAGAATATCTTAGAAAATATAGATAGAGAACTTTTTGATGTCTTAGAAGTTTTTATTACTAAAGAATGTTTATATGAAATTGAAGGTAAAAGTTATTCAGAAAAAGATGGTTTAGAAGAAATTAAAAAAAGAAAAGTGGATGCAGTCTTTCCTATAATTCACGGAGCTTATGGTGAAGACGGGGTTTTGCAAAAGAAACTAGAAGAAATAAATATACCTTTTATTGGATCTTCCTCAAAAGTTTCTTCTCTATCTATTGATAAAAATCAAACAAATTTAATTTTAAATACTAATGGTATTTTAATCCCAAAAAGTTTTGTAATTACAAAAAATAATATAGAACATAATTGTAATTATCCAATAATTGTAAAGCCAATAGATGAAGGTTCTAGTGTTGGTCTTTCTAAATTTAAAAATGCTATTGATTTTAAAAGTTCATTAGATAAAGTTTTTAAAAAGCATGATGAAATGTTAGCTCAGGAATTTATAGAAGGTAGAGAATTTACTTGTGGTATTATAGAAAAACATAAGGAAGTAATTCCACTTGTTGCAACAGAAGTTATTTTAACAAAAGGTGAAATGTTCGATTATGATGCTAAATATACATTAGGCGGTTGTGAAGAAGTTACACCTGCAAAAATAGACGAAGAGACAATGAAAAGAATACAGAGTCTAGCTGTTAATTGTCATAATGTTATGGGATGTAAATCACTTTCTCGTACTGATATGATTTTAAAAGAAAATAATTTATATGTTTTAGAAATAAATACAATTCCTGGAATGACAAAAACATCTTTTATTCCTGCAGAAGCTAGTGCTTGTGGATATTCGATGAAAGAACTTATTACTATTCTTATTGAGTCAGTAAAATAGCTTTTAATTTCTAATTATCTTCTTTTTCTCCAGCTCTTTCTTTTAACATTGTCTGATAAGCTTCATTTGCCAACTTATCTTTTCTTAAAAGTTCATCTACATGTAAACGATTTTTTTCTCCGTAATCAATTTCAACTTCAAAAAATGGGATTACTTTTACAGGAAGCCTCTTCATTACATAGTGACGAAGCTCACTTCTCATACGTTTTGCAAAGTCCAGTGCCGCCGCTTCTTTTGATTCTGGTAATACAGTCATAAAAATAGTTCCATTCTTCATATCTGCTGTAACGTCACATCTTGTAATTGTAATTAATGATGCACCGGAAGATTCACGTTGAAAAAAGTCCTGAGCAATTGCTAGTACTTCAAGTCCTATTTGTATTTGTCGTTTGGTAGGTTCTCTACTTATATCCATAAAATTAAATTCTTAATTTCTCAACCAACACTGCTTCTAATATATCTGTTGGTATCATTTCGACTTTACTTTCAACCATAAGTCCACATTCATTTCCTTCATTCACCGTATCAGTTTTAATTTTTTGTGATTGAAGCTCAACAATTCTTCCGCGTCCAAGCTCTACACCACGGCGTATAACTTTCACAACAGCATTATTTTGTATTTTACCAGTTTCAACGCGTCCACCAATAACGTGCTTATCTTTTTGTGAAGAAAAGTTACGAAGAATTTTTAGAGTTCCAAGCACAACTTCTTTTTCTTCATATGGAAGGCGACTTTCAACTAAAGTATCAAACCATTCAGAAAGTTTATAAATAATATCAAAGAGTTCTGGTTTGATTTTGAATCGATCAGCTTGGTCACGAGCTTTTGATTCTAATTTAACAGCGAATCCAATAATCACAGTTTTCTCATCAGATGAAGCAAGCATTATGTCTCCTTCAGAAATTGTACCAACACCTTCAGCAATAATTTTTATTTTTATATCATCAGTCTCACGCTTTTTTAATTCCATTCTCACAGCATCTAATGTTCCAAGTGAGTCAGATTTGATAACGACAGGAATAACAACTTTTGCATTACGATAAATTCTTGGATCCATAACTATTTGAACCGCATTTGATTTTGTCTCTGATTGTAATGCCTCCATCACTTTCTTATCAGAAGAAGAAACGAATATTGCACCAGCTTTTGGAATCTCATCAAAACCTGTAACTTTTATAGGTTGACCAGCACGAGGATTTTTAACTGTTCTCCCTGCAAAGTCTTCAATAATACGAATAGGGGAAAGTGCAGTTCCAGCAACAATAGCTCCACTTCCCGCTAATGTTCCATCTTTTATAATTAATGTTGCAGAGATACCACGTTTTTGATCTACGAAACTTTCAAGTACATAACCAGTAGCTTCAGTTGAAAGATCAGCTTTAAGTTCATTCATCTCCACTAAGAGTAAAAGTGTTTCAAGTAAGAAATCCACTCCTTGTCCAGTTTTTGCAGAAATTTCTACGCACGGTACATCTCCCCCGTAGCCTTCTATATAAATACCATTTTCAACAAGAGAGTTTTTTGTTTTTTGAATATCAGCACCTGGCTTATCTATTTTATTAATAGCAACAACGTAAGGTAACTTGTGGGCGTCAATAGTTTTCCAAGCTTCAACAGTTTGAGCTTTTACACCGTCCTCAGCTGAGACAATTAAAATCGCGATATCAGCAATTTCTGCACCACGTTCACGCATTGATTGAAAAGCCGCGTGTCCTGGAGTATCTAGGAATGTTATTGATTTTAAATCTTTCTCGCTTAGTTTTTGTTTGACCTCATAAGCTGAAATACGTTGGGTAATACCACCAGCTTCGCCATCAACAATGTTTGATTTACGAATGAAGTCGAGTAATGATGACTTTCCGTGGTCGACGTGACCAAGAACCGCAATAACGGGTTGGCGAGAAACAAACTCTGCTTCAGATGTTTTTGACATAAATATAACGGCAATTATACCACGTTTTCGTGAATTAGTCACGAAAAAATAGTAAAGAGAAAATAAAGGAAAGAGTCTAGAGTAAATACAAATGCGGGTGGCCACTTCGTGGCCACCCGCATTTCCTTCTTGCTAATTGCTTTCTGCTTATTGCTAGCGTTTATGTGCCTTCTTACTTTCCTCTATTACACTTTGTTCTTCTTCAGTTAAGTCGTGAGTTGAAAGATATTTTTCAATTGGTTTTGCAAATGTGCTTATTCTGTCACGGGCGTGAAGTGTAGAGAGTACAACCCCATTTCCTTTTTCGTTTAGTAGCGCGATAGAAAAACTTTGATTTGAACCGTTAGCTTCAAATGCTTTATAACGAATTGTTTGGGCGTTTCTTATTGACTGAGAAACTCTGCCATCAAGGGATAGTGCATGTTCTGATATTAGTTCATTTCTTTTTTCAATTTCAGCAACAGATTCAACACATCTTTTAATTAAGGTTTCAAGCGACGCACCATTTTCTCCGCGAGTGAAGCGACTTATTTTTGTATGAAGATATATGACATAAAATAAAAGTATAATTATTGCAATAGCAAGAGGGATGCTTGGAAAAGTTTCCACAAGTTTTAAAACATAGGCGAAATTCATATGTAAAATAGTGTAACACGTAAATTCTTTTCCTTGTGGAAAAGAATTAATTTTTAGTTTTTAATTTCTAATTTTTATTGAAATGCATTTGTGTTCCTTATGTCATTCCCGCGAAGGCGGGAATACAGTGTTTGTATTTTAATTGAAAACTAAAAACTAATAATTAAAAATTTTGCGTAGCAACTGTTGACATAAACTAGAATCCTATTGTAGTATTATTAAGTGGTGGATTCTTCATCACAAAACAGTTAGCGCATCAACCAAGGAGAAAAACGATGCCCATTGTTCCTTCTGCAGGGGTAAAGAGACAACCCCAAAAATCAAGCAACAGCTCACGTAAGTTCGGCGGTGGTCAAAAATTACCGGCTGCTGCCATGACAAGTGCACAGTATCAAAGTGATCAGTACGCAAGACCTCCGAAGCCTCCAACGGCCAAAACCCAGGACACAGTGAAGCAATTTGCTTTCTACTGTGGTACGGCCGACACCGGTTGGATGAGCCAGCGCGGAAGAACGCCAAGAGCTTGTCAATTTGCTCAGGCTTGATCGGCCACCATCTTGAACAACGCGGCTATCAGGCCGCAGCGTTCGAAGTAACGATATTTTCCCCACAAGGAACTTATCGTTATTTTTTATGTTAATTTATATTTTATATGATAGAGTAAAGTTATAATTATGGTTTTTTCTTTTTTAAAACAAAAATCAAATAGAGTTTATTTGGATAATGCTGGAGCGACAGAGATTGGAGCGCGCGCGGAGCACGCGCTCACTGAAGCACTTTTCATATATGGCAATCCTTCAGCAATTCACAAAGAGGGTGACATAGCTTCTAGACTTTTAGATAAAGCACGAAATATTTGTGCAAAAATTTTAAATGCTCACGCTTATGAAATATATTTCGTCGGCTCCGGAACAGAATCTTGTAATCTCGCTGTATTGGGTACGTATTTTGGATTTACTAAAAACTGGAAACTGGAAACTGGAAACTCTCTTCCTCATATAATTACGAGTTCCGTCGAGCACCCTGCTGTTCTTGAGCCGATTCGTCATTTAGAAAAAGAAGGAAAAGTTCGTGTAACTTATTTACCAGTTTATGAAAATGGAATTGTAAAATTAAATGATATTCGTGAAGCTCTAACACCCGATACTATTTTAGTTTCTATAATGTATGCCAATAATGAAATTGGAACTATACAACCTGTGAAAGAAATTGGTCGTGCAATTGAAGAATGGAAAAAAGAAAATAATCGTACTCATACCGATTATCCATATTTTCATATTGATGCTTGCCAAGCTGCAAATTATTGCAATCTCGACGTTGTACGCCTACGTGCGCATTTAATGACAGTAAATAGTAGTAAATGTTATGGTCCAAAAGGAATTGCACTTTTATATAAACGTGAGGGAATAAAAGTCGATCCTATAAATTATGGTGGTGGACAAGAACGTGGTATGCGAAGTGGGACAGAATCAGTTGCACTCGCCAGCAGCTTTGCTGAAGCATTAACCGACAGCACAGAATTAAAAGAAAAAGAATCAGTACGTTTAAGAACTCTCCGTGATTATTTTAAAGAAGAACTTATAAAAAATATTTCCGGTATTTCTTTTTACGGCGCATTTGATGAGTATCAACTGGAAACTGGAAACTTGAAACTAAAAACTGAATTACGGTTACCAAATAATATTAATATTAGAGTGCCTGGTATTCTATCTGATGAAATGATTATTCGACTTGATACAAAAGGTTTTGCTGTATCACACAAATCAGCCTGTGCTTCATCTGAATCAGATGGAAGTTATGTTTTGGAGGCACTTGGTGCATCACGTGAAGAAGCTTTGCAAAATATTCGCATAACTCTCGGCCGCTCAACATCTAAAGTCGATCTAGATAACTTAGTAAAAGCAATTAAGGAAATAAAAGAAAAATTTGGTAAGTAATTACTGGTTTATGTTTTGTATTTGTATTAAACTATCAACTACAAACTATTAACTATAAACTACCCAATATGTACACTCCAAAAGATTTTTCACAATTATTAGGGCTTCAAGGTTTTTCTGATGTGATGCTAAATAACCACTTCATCCTTTATCAAGGTTATGTAAAAAATACAAATACTTTGATGGAAAAGTTTAAGACTCTAGAAGTAGGGACGCCTGAACACGCGGAGACTCATCGCAGGTTTGGTTGGGAATGGAATGGTATGCGATTACATGAACTATATTTTTCCAATATTATAAAAGGTGGAGTTCGTTTAAGTGAAAGATCTTTAAAACAAAAAATAGAAATGACTTGGGGTTCAGTTGAAAACTGGCAAAAAGATTTTATTGCCATGGGATCTATGCGAGGTATTGGCTGGGTGATACTTGCTCATGATAAAGCAGAATCTAAATTATTTAATGTTTGGGTTAGTGAACATGATATGGGTCATTTAGCTGGAGCAACGCCACTTGTTGTTATGGATGTTTTTGAACATGCATATATGACAGATTATGGAATTAAGAAAGCAGACTATATTAATGCGTTTATAATCTCCATCGATTGGCACGCTGTAGAAGAGCGGGTGTAATAAGACAATAAATTGCTTCATCTACTTTGTTGTGGAGCCTCGCGCGCTCGTCATCGTACTATTAAGTACGTCTCCTCGTGCGCACTCCACGCCTCGTATCTAAAACAATTTCTTGCCTTATGATATAGAATCAGTTTTTAATTAAAAATATAAAAATGGCCCACCGAGTACGGCGGGCCATAAGATTTTTGTATCAGGCGTTAGCCTGTTTTATCAGATTTGTTTTTTGGGAATCTTCATTTCTGGTTGTCATTTCTCTGAAATGACAACCAGAATGATGATACATTCCATTCTCGTTCTGTGACACTGCTTGGCCAGGCTTTATATAGTCTGTACAGACACATATTTTCCCAACAATGTCACCAGTTGCCCCAGGGGGGGCTTCTTTTACATTTATCATGTGGGTCTCCTTAAAATGTAACTTATAAATAATAGAATATTTTTATTTTAAAGTAAATGAAAAAATTTTTGTTGACATTCATTTAGATTTCCTGTACAAAAGATATATACAGTTAAGACCGACTATCCACCTTACCAGCACTCCCCGAATTCTGCTACAATGTAATTGTATTTAAGTATTTTATTTATTTGTATTTGAATTTTTAGGTTTGTATTTTCTACAACCTAAAACCTGTAACCTAAAACCTACCCCATGCCCCCACAGTTTAATAATTTCACAACTAAAGCGAAGGAAGTCATACGTCGAGCTCATGAGCTTGCTATTGAACGTGGACAGAATCAAGTTAGCCCATTACATTTGCTTGGTGCAATTTTGGTACAAGAAGAATCACTTGTACATGCAATTCTTGAAAAATTAGACATTGATGTCATTCATTTAACTGACACTATAGTAGATGCAATAGAAGTTCCTGGTAGTTCTTCAACAATGAGTCCTTCATATCAAATGTATTTAACTCCAGAGCTTGCTATGGCGCTTGAGTCATCGTTAAAAGTGGCACAATCTCTTGGTGATGAATTTGTTTCTACTGAACATCTTTTCTTAGCACTATTAGACACAACAGGACAAGTACGCGAAATACTTGCACGTTTTAGAATAGATAAAGAAGCAGCGTACCACATATTAGAAGACCTACGTGCGCAAAATATTACAGAAGCACACAGTCCAAAGAAAAATAAAGCTCTTGTTAAATACACTCGTAATTTTACAGACTTGGCCAGAGCTGACAAATTAGATCCAGTTATCGGACGTGATACAGAAATAATGCGCTTAATGCAGATTCTTTCTCGTCGTACAAAAAATAATCCAATTTTAATTGGTGAGGCTGGAACAGGTAAGACTGCAGTTGTCGAAGGATTAGCTATTCGTATGGCAAAGGGTGATGTGCCAGAGAGCTTAAAAAATAAAGAATTAGTTTCTCTTGATTTAGGAATGCTTATTGCCGGAACAAAATTCCGTGGAGAATTTGAAGAAAGATTAAAAGCAATAATGAAAGAAATTGAACGTTCAGAAGGAGGTATAATTCTTTTCATTGATGAAATACACACAATAGTTGGCGCAGGATCAGCTGAAGGTTCAGCTGATGCAGCAAATTTATTAAAGCCAGCACTATCACGCGGTGAGCTTCGCGCAATAGGTGCGACAACTTTAAAAGAATATCAAAAACATATTGAAAAAGACCCAGCACTCGCAAGACGTTTTCAGCCAGTATTTATCGAAGAACCATCTGAAGAAGACGCACTCGCAATATTGCGCGGATTAAAAGAAAAGTATGAACTTTTCCATGGTGTTCGTATTACAGATGATGCACTTGTTGCGGCTGTAAATCTTTCAACTAGATATATTACAAATCGTTTTCTTCCAGACAAGGCAATTGACTTGATTGATGAAGCTGCATCTTCACTTCGTATTGCACTTGAAAATAAGCCACCAATTTTGGATGAAGCACATCGTCGTATTATGCGTTTGGAAATTGAAAAGGAAGCTCTTACCAAAGAGTTAGTCGCGCGTGATGATGAAGAAGATAAAAAAGCTGAAAAACGTATTCGTGTAATTGAAGAAGAAATTGCAAATGTGAAAGAAAAAACTCGTGAGCTTGAATTGAAATGGGAAAATGAAAAAAAGATTTTAGGAGAAATTGGTGAACTTAAGAAATCTCTTGAATCACTTCGTACAGAATCAGATAATGCAGAACTTCGTGCGGATTTAACTCGTGTTGCAGAAATTCGTTACGGCCAAATTCCAGAGCTCACTCGCCAATTAAATGAAAGAATAGAAAAATTAAAAAAGACACAAAAGAGTCGTAGAATTTTGAAAGAAGAAATTACTGAAGAAGATATTGCAGGAGTTGTTGCTCGTTGGACGGGTATTCCAGTTGTGCGAATGCTTGAAGAGGAAGAGGAAAAGTTATCTCGTATGGAAGAAGTATTGGGTAAGCGTGTTATTGGTCAACGTGAGGCAATTACAAAAGTATCTGATGCCGTTCGTCGATCACGAGCTGGAATTAATGATCCAGAAAAACCAATTGGTTCATTTATGTTTTTGGGTCCAACAGGAGTTGGAAAAACAGAACTCACAAAAGCACTCGCTGAGTTTATGTTTAATGATGAAAAAGCTTTGATCAAAGTTGATATGAGTGAATATATGGAAAGACATTCCACTTCTAAATTGATTGGTTCACCACCAGGTTACGTTGGTTATGAAGAAGC